>NZ_NCVA01000040.1:300000-429199 GCF_002096685.1 Streptococcus oralis subsp. dentisani
TTCGCTCTGTTCCGATAATTATTGGTCTTGGGAAGATTGTCAGTCCCTTTGTCTGGTTGCTCTCTGCTTCAACCAATCTCTTGAGTCGTTTAACACCAATGACCTTTGATGATGCAGATGAAAAAATGACTCGAGATGAAATTGAGTACATGTTGACCAAGAGTGAGGAAACCTTGGATGCAGACGAAATCGAGATGTTACAAGGGATTTTCTCACTAGATGAACTGATGGCGAGAGAAGTCATGGTTCCTCGGACAGATGCCTTTATGGTGGATATTCAGGATGATAGCCAAACCATTATCCAAAGTATTTTAAAACAAAACTTTTCCCGTATCCCAGTTTATGATGGGGATAAGGACAATGTGATTGGGATTATTCACACCAAGAGTCTTCTTAAGGCAGCCTTTGAGGACGGTTTTGACAATATTGTCTGGAAGAGGATCTTACAAGATCCACTCTTTGTCCCTGAAACCATTTTTGTGGATGACTTGCTAAAAGAACTGCGAAATACCCAAAGACAGATGGCCATTTTGCTAGATGAATACGGTGGTATGGCTGGTCTGGTGACCCTGGAAGACCTCTTAGAGGAAATCGTTGGGGAAATCGATGACGAAACAGATAAAGCGGCAATAGATGTTTATCAAATCGGCGAGGATACTTACATCGTTCAAGGAACGATGACTCTCAATGACTTCAATGCCTATTTTAATGTTGAATTGGAAAGCGATGACGTTGATACCATCGCAGGCTACTATCTAACTGGGGTAGGAACCATTCCTACAACTGAAAAAATCAGTTTTGAGTTGATTAGCCAAAACAAACAAATCAAACTCACCAACGACAAGGTGAAAAACGGACGTGTTACCAAGGTAAAAGTTCAAATCACTGAAATAGAAAATGAAGAAGAAACAGAATAAAGGAGCTTGAGACACCGTCAGGTGCCCAAGCTCCCGTTTATAAGAAAAAAGACTCACGTGGAGTCTTTTGGTTTACTATAAGGCGGTAGACGGATTTGAACCGACGATCAAGCTTTTGCAGAGCCGTGCCTTACCACTTGGCTATACCGCCTCAACGTTTATTATTATACCTTGAAAATGATTCTACGTCAATAGTTTCTTAAACGAAAATCCAATTTAGGAAACTTTCCCTTTTTATGACAGGCTTTAAAACCGAGAGAGAAAGTCAGGAAATCAGTCTTTACGGGCTGTGAATTTGCCATTCTAATCACCTAGATAGTAAACAAAGAGTATAGAAATTTGACAAATAGAAGTTTTTTGAGGGAATGCGCCAAAATATTCTGAAAATTCGTTTACTTTTTAAAAGATATATGTTATAATTTCCAATAAGCCTAAATTTTTCAAGAGGAGTTACAAACATGAAAAAAAGTAGAGTATTTGTTGCAGCAGGAGTTGCTTTATTAGCGGCAGGAGTACTAGCTGCTTGCGGTTCTTCAAAATCATCTGATTCAACAGCGCCAAAAAATTATGGCTATGTTTATTCAGCTGACCCAGAAACGTTGGATTACCTCATTTCAGGGAAACAAAGTACTAAGGTTGCCACTTCAAATGGTATCGATGGTCTTTTCACAAACGACAAGTATGGAAATCTAGTCCCTGCAGTTGCAGAAGACTGGTCAGTTTCAAAAGATGGTTTGACTTATACCTACAAGATTCGTAAAGGTGTTAAATGGATGACATCAGATGGCGAAGAGTATGCTGAAGTAAAAGCCAAAGACTTTGTAAATGGCTTGAAACACGCGGCTGATAACAAGTCTGAAGCACTTTATCTAGCAGAAGATTCAGTTAAAGGTCTAGCTGACTATAAAGCTGGAAACAATAAAGATTTTTCTTCAGTAGGTGTGAAGGCAGTTGATGATTATACTCTTGAGTATACCTTGAACCAGCCAGAACCATACTGGAACTCTAAGATGGCTTACTCAATCTTCTGGCCATTGAACGAAGAATTTGAAAAATCAAAAGGATCTGACTTTGCTAAAGCGACTGACCCTACATCATTGCTTTACAATGGACCATTTTTGCTGAAAGGTTTGACTGCTAAGTCTTCTATCGAGTTCGCTAAGAATGAGCAATACTGGGACAAAGACAATGTTCATCTCGATAAAGTAACCCTTGCTTTCTATGATGGTTCAGACCAAGAGTCCATTGAGCGTAACTTTACAAGTGGAGCCTATAGCTATGCCCGTCTCTTCCCAACAAGTTCAAACTACTCTAAAGTAGAAGAAACCTACAAGGAAAATATCTTCTACACTCCATCAGGACCTGGTATTGGTGGTTTGGGTGTGAATATTGACCGCCAAGGTTACAAATACACTTCTAAGACAACTGATGAAGAGAAGACTTCTACTAAGAAAGCCCTTCTTAACAAGGACTTCCGTCAAGCCTTGAACTTTGCCTTTGACCGTACGTCTTACTCAGCTCAAGTAAATGGTAAAGAAGGTGCTCCTCGTGCCGTTCGTAACCTCTTTGTAAAACCTGACTTTGTCTCTGCTGGCGAAAAAACTTTCGGTGACTTGGTGACTGATAAGATGGCTGCTTACGGTGATGAGTGGAAGAATGTAAACTTTGCGGATGGTCAAGATGGACTCTTCAACGCCGATAAAGCCAAAGCTGAATTTGCCAAAGCCAAAACAGCATTGGAAGCAGAAGGTGTAAAATTCCCTATCCATTTGGATGTTCCAGTAGACCAAACAGCTAAAAACTATATCGCACGTATTCAATCCTTCAAACAATCCGTTGAAACAGTGCTTGGAGAAGGCAATGTAGTCATCGATATCCAACAAGTTTCTAAAGATGAGTTTAATAATATTACCTACTATGCGGCGAATGCAGCGGCAGAAGATTGGGATCTCTCAGGTGCCGTTGGATGGAACCCAGACTATGAAGATCCGTCAACTTACCTTGATATCTTGAAAACAACGAATGCTGAACAAACAAAAACATACATGGGTTACGAAGGTGCAGATAATGCTGCAGCAGCTCAAGTTGGTTTGAAAGAATACGATAAGCTAGTTGATGAAGCTGCTAAAGAAACAAGCGACTTGAATGTTCGTTATGAAAAATATGCAGCAGCTCAAGCTTGGTTGACAGATAGCTCACTCATCTTGCCAGCTATGTCATCAAGTGGTGCTGCACCATTCATTTCTCGTGTTGTACCATTCACAGCATCATACAGCCAGTCTGGAGATAAGGGCTCAGATGTATACTTCAAGTATATTCAGTTACAAGACAAGGTTGTAACAAAAGTTGACTATGAACAGGCTCGTGAAAAATGGCTCAAAGAGAAAAAAGAATCAAACGAAAAAGTTCAAAAAGAATTGGCTAATCACGTTAAATAAATAACTCTCAAGAGAACTTTCTCTCCATGAGGAGAAGGTTCTTTTGGGATTTTAAAAGGAAACGATATGAAGAAATATATTTTTATGCGTGTATTGCGTTCATTGTTGTCCATTTTCTTGGTGACAACCTTGACCTACACGATTATCTATACGATGGTTCCTCGGAAATTGATTTTCAAGCAGGATACCAACTATAACAAGATTGCAACGACGCCAGATAAACGGGACAATTATGAAAATACCGTTTATGAGCGGATGGGCTATATCGAGTACTACGATACCAAGGAGTTGCAAGAAAAAGCGAGCACGATGGACTCATCTGTAACCGTTGATGCCAATGAGACTAACAAGGCAATCTACGAAAAATACATCAACCAACTAGGAAATGGTTGGACACTAGGTGTATTCTCAGAAAGTGGTCAATTCTATGCTACGCGTGAAATTCCGATTTTTGAACGTGTTTTCAAATTCTATGCCAACTTGATTGATGTCGATCATACAAACAAGATTCAGGACCCTGAAAATCCAAACTTGGAACGTTATCTTCGTTTTGAAAATGACCCTGCTATCGGTTGGTCATTGGTTGGTTCAGGTACAAAACATAAATACCTTTTGTATTTCAACAACCAATTCCCATTTGTCCACCAAAATTTTGTGAACATTAACTTGGGAGACTCTTACCCAACTTATGCAAACACACCAGTGCTTCAAGTTATCACACAAGGTCAAGGACAAACTAAGACAGGAGAAGTTCAATTCCCTACAGGTAAAAAGACTTCATCTGTAGATATCTACTCTCGTACCTACAAATCACCAAGCCAAGCAGACGCACGTGAGGTGGCAAACTTTGGTAAGGACGATCCTTACACGGCTACAGAAAGCAATTACCAATATCCATCTATGATTGCAAGTTCAGCTGTTGCTGGTTTGATTGGTTTGATTATTTCGTATGCTATCGCTATTCCACTTGGATCTGCTATGGCTCGCCACAAGAATACTTGGATTGATAGCTTCTCAACAGGTGCTCTAACCTTCTTGCTTGCCCTTCCAACGATTGCCTTGGTTTACATCGTGCGTTTGATTGGATCATCCATTGGTCTTCCAGATTCATTCCCTATCTTGGGAGCTGGGGACTGGCGTTCTTATGTCTTGCCGGCGGTCATTCTAGGTTTGTTGGGAGCGCCAAGTACGGCTATTTGGATTCGTCGTTACATGATCGACTTGCAATCTCAGGACTTTGTTCGTTTTGCTCGTGCCAAAGGTTTGTCTGAGAAAGAAATTTCAAATAAACACATCTTTAAAAATGCCATGGTTCCTTTGGTGTCAGGTATTCCTGGTGCCGTAATCGGGGTTATTGGTGGTGCAACATTGACAGAAACCGTCTTCGCTTTCCCAGGTATGGGTAAAATGTTGATCGACTCTGTTAAGGCATCAAACAACTCAATGGTAGTTGGTCTCGTATTCATCTTCACATGTATTTCTATCTTCTCACTCTTTGTAGGAGATATCTGGATGACCATGCTTGATCCACGTATTAAATTGACAGAGAAAGGAGGCAAATAATGTCAACAATCGGAAAAGAAAAATTTCAGTTCGTAAAACGTGACGATTTTGCCTCTGAAACAATTGATGCCCCTGCCTATTCATACTGGGGTTCTGTATTTAGACAATTTCTAAAGAAAAAATCAACAGTCGTTATGCTGGGAATCTTGGTAGCCATTATTTTGATGAGCTTTATTTACCCTATGTTTTCAGATTTTGACTTCAACGATGTAAGTAAGGTCAATGACTTTTCTGCTCGTTTTATCAAACCCAATGCTGAACATTGGTTTGGTACAGATAGCAATGGTAAATCCTTGTTTGACGGGGTTTGGTTTGGTGCGCGTAACTCTATCCTCATCTCTGTCATTGCCACTTTTATCAACCTTGTAATTGGGGTAATTGTTGGTGGAATTTGGGGAATTTCAAAATCTGTTGACCGTGTCATGATGGAAGTTTATAATATTATTTCAAATATTCCATCTCTCTTGATTGTCATTGTCTTGACTTATTCAATCGGTGCTGGTTTCTGGAATTTGATTTTTGCCATGAGTGTGACAACTTGGATTGGGATTGCTTATATGATTCGTATCCAAATCATGCGTTACCGTGACTTGGAATACAACCTTGCTTCTCAAACACTTGGAACACCAACTTTTAAAATCATCGTTAAAAATATCATGCCACAATTGGTATCCGTTATTGTTTCTACGATGACCTTGATGTTGCCAAGCTTCATCTCTTATGAAGCCTTCCTTTCCTTCTTTGGATTGGGATTGCCTGTAACAGTGCCAAGTCTGGGACGTTTGATCTCAGATTACTCACAAAACGTTACGACCAACGCCTACTTGTTCTGGATTCCGTTGACAACCTTGATCTTGGTATCCCTATCTCTTTTCGTTGTTGGTCAAAACCTAGCGGACGCTAGTGATCCACGTACACATAGATAGGAGTAGACATGACAAAAGAAAGTAATGTAATTTTGACTGCTCGTGATATTGTCGTGGAATTTGACGTTCGTGACAAAGTTCTAACGGCTATCCGAGGAGTTTCTCTAGACTTGATTGAAGGAGAAGTTCTTGCCTTGGTAGGTGAGTCCGGTTCTGGTAAATCTGTTTTAACAAAAACCTTTACAGGGATGTTAGAAGACAATGGACGTATTGCCCAAGGAAGCATCGACTATCGTGGACAAGACTTGACCGCTCTTACTTCTAACAAGGAATGGGAGAAGATTCGTGGTGCTAAAATCGCGACCATCTTCCAAGACCCTATGACAAGTTTGGACCCAATCAATACAATCGGTAGCCAAATCACTGAAGTTATCGTTAAACACCAAGGAAAAACAGCCAAGGAAGCCAAAGAGATGGCAATCGACTATATGAACAAGGTCGGAATTCCAGACGCTGAAAAACGTTTTGATGAGTATCCTTTCCAATATTCTGGTGGAATGCGCCAACGTATCGTTATCGCGATTGCCCTTGCATGTCGTCCAGATATCTTGATCTGTGACGAGCCAACAACGGCCCTTGATGTAACCATTCAAGCGCAAATCATTGATTTGCTTAAAACTTTACAAAATGAGTACCACTTTACCATTATCTTTATCACCCATGACCTTGGTGTGGTAGCAAGTATTGCGGATAAAGTAGCGGTTATGTATGCTGGGGAAATTGTAGAATACGGAACCGTTGAGGAAGTCTTCTACGACCCACGTCATCCATATACTTGGAGTCTCTTGTCTAGTTTGCCTCAGCTTGCTGATGATAAAGGGGAATTGTACTCTATCCCAGGAACACCACCGTCTCTTTATACTGAGTTGAAAGGTGATGCCTTTGCCCTTCGTTCAGATTATGCTATGCAAATTGATTTTGAAGAGAAGGCACCTAAGTTTTCAGTCACTGATACCCACTGGGCTAAGACTTGGTTGCTTCATGAGAATGCTCCTAAAGTTGAAAAACCTGGGGTCATCGCAGATTTGCATGGCAAGATTCGTGATAAAATGGGCTTTGCTCATCTAGAAGACTAGGAGGAAGGAAATGTCTGAAAAATTAGTAGAAATTAAAGATTTAGAAATTTCCTTCGGTGAAGGAAGTAAGAAGTTTGTCGCGGTTAAAAACGCCAACTTCTTTATCAACAAGGGAGAAACTTTCTCTCTTGTAGGAGAGTCTGGTAGTGGGAAAACAACCATTGGTCGTGCCATCATTGGTCTAAATAATACCAGTAAAGGTGAGATCATCTTTGATGGTCATAAGATCAATGGGAAAAAATCTCATAAGGAATCCTCAGACTTGATCCGTCGTATCCAGATGATTTTTCAGGACCCTGCAGCCAGCTTGAATGAGCGTGCGACGGTTGACTATATCATCTCTGAAGGTCTTTACAACTACCACTTGTTTAAAGATGAAGAAGATCGGAAAGAAAAAGTTCAAAAGATGATCCATGAAGTTGGACTTTTGAAAGAACACTTGACCCGTTATCCACACGAGTTTTCTGGTGGTCAACGTCAGCGTATCGGGATTGCCCGTGCCCTTGTGATGGAACCTGATTTCGTTATTGCGGATGAACCAATCTCTGCCTTGGATGTATCAGTGCGTGCGCAAGTCTTGAACTTGCTCAAGAAGTTCCAAAAAGAGTTGGGCTTGACTTATCTCTTTATCGCGCATGACTTGTCAGTTGTTCGCTTTATCTCAGATCGTATCGCGGTTATCTATAAGGGAGTTATCGTCGAAGTGGCGGAGACAGAGGAGTTGTTTAACAATCCTGTCCACCCATATACTCAAGCCCTTCTATCTGCTGTACCGATTCCAGATCCAATCTTGGAACGCAAGAAAGTCTTGAAAGTTTACGATCCTGATCAACATGACTATGAGACAGACAAACCGTCTATGGTGGAAATCCGTCCAGGTCACTATGTTTGGGCCAATCAAGCAGAACTTGCTCGATACAAGGAAGCTCTTAAAAAATAAACAGATTAGGAGAGGACCGAAAGGCCTTCTCCTTTTTATATAGAAAAAATCCCCTTTTACTAGCTTGTAAAAGGGGATTTGTATTATAATTAACGTTTAGACCAAGTCCGTTTCATAAAGAGTAGCAAAATTGGGTAAATCTCTAAGCGGCCTGCAATCATTGCAAATGAGAGGAGGATTTTAGAGATGGGACTAAAGATGGCAAAACTAGAGGTTGTACCTAGAATAGGTCCGATATTGTTAAAACAGCTGAAAACCGCACTGGTCACGACTAGAAAATCATTGCTATCAAGACTGACGATAAAGATGAGAGAGAGGATAATCATCATATAGATGGCAAAATACTTAAGAATCTTGTGCTGGGTATCCTTATCAATCACAGTTTTATTAACATGTAGAGTCAAGACACGGTGAGGGGATAAGATGGACAAAATCTGGTTTTTGGCAATTTTTGTAAGGATGAGTCCACGGATCACCTTAAGACCACCTGCAGTTGAGCCAGCTGAGCCACCGATTGCCATGAGGAAGAGGAGGATAAACTGGGAGAAGAGAGGCCAGTTGGTAATATCTCCGTAACCAAAACCTGTTGTCGTGATGATGTTAGAAACCTGAAAGAAGGCCATTTCAACACTTTTAGAGGCACCTTGGTAGAGGTGGAGCGTATTCAGAGTAATCAAGCCGGTAGAAACTAGGACAATGATTACATATGCTCGTAGTTCTTCATCTCCAAAGAATGCCTTAATCCGACGGAGCATAAGGTAGTAATACAGGTTAAAATTGACACCGAAAACCAGAACGCCAAAACTAACAAGATAGGTAATCAGGGAACTGCCGTAATGGGCGATTCCATCATTGTAGACGGTGAATCCTCCGGTTCCTGCCGTTCCCATAGCGATGACAAAACTATCAAACAAGGGCATACCTGCTAGATAGTAGATGACAACAAAGAGGGAGAAGAGAGCTAGATAAAGCAGATAGAGAATCTGAGCAGTATTTTTGAGCTTGGATACAACCTTACCAAAGACAGGACCAGGGACCTCTGCTTTCATCACCTCTAAGTGACTATTCTTAGCATTGTCCATAATAGCAAGTGCAAAGACGAGTACCCCCATTCCTCCAATCAAGTGGGTAAAACTTCGCCAGAAGAGGAGAGAACGACTGAGAACGGAAACATCTGTTAGCATAGTAGCACCAGTCGTTGTAAAACCAGAACTAATTTCAAAGAAGGCATCGATAACGCTTGGGATTTGTCCTGAAAAGACAAAGGGTAAGCCACCAAAGAAAGACCAGAGAATCCAACATAGGGCAACGATTAAGACACCCTCCTTGGCATAAATCCGTTGATTTTTTGGTTTTCGTAAAACGCCTAGACCACCGAGAAGGACTAAAATTCCAATCGTAGTAAAGAGTGCTGTAAATACTTGACTGGATTCTCGGTAATAGGTCGCTACGCTGACAGGAACTAGGAGGAGAATAGCCTCAATCAAGAGAAGTTTGGAGAGGAGGTAACGAATCATACTTTTATTCATTTTTTACCTCTCAATCAAATCATAAATTTTGGTGATGTTTGGCAATAAGGTCGTCACGAGCAACTTGTCTCCCACCTCAAGCATATCCTCTCCGGTAGGGAAGATTGTTTTTCCTTTTCGGATAATGGCTGCGATGAGAACCTCTTTCTTCAATTTTAACTGTGAAAGGGGTTTGGCAGTCATTTTATTAGCTTCCTTGATATGGAATTGTAGGGTTTCAATTTGACCATTTGCAAGGTGGTGCATAGCTTGAAGGTCTGAGTATTGGGCGTTAACCCGACCACGGATAAAGTGCATAATGGTATCCACTGCGATGATTTTTGGCGTGATGATACTTGAAAAATCAGGCGCATGGATAATTTCTAGGAGGCTGGTCCGGTTGACCTTGGTGATATTTTTCTGGACACCAACACGGTCAAGAAACATAGAGGTGATTATGTTTTCCTCATCAACCCCAGTTAAGGTTGCGACTGCATCATAGCTAGGAGCACTTTCTTCTAGTAATATGTCTTTTGCAGTTCCATCTCCCTGAACAATATAGAGATTAGGGAATTTTTCACTAAAAAAACGGGCTCTTTCAGGGTTAATCTCGATGACCTTGGTATCGATACGGCTGTCTTTCAAAATGCCAAGTAGATAATAAGCGATTTTTCCAGCTCCGACGATAAGTAAGCTTTTCACTGCACGCGATTTGAAATAGTTGTGGAAAAGCATCATATCCACACGATTTCCCGTAACAAAAATCCTATCCTTGTCCTGGATAGTGACATCACCACTTGGAATCATGAGTTGATGGTCTCTTTCCATAGCACAGACAATGATGTTGCCAAATTTTTTACGGAAATCTGAGATTGGCATTTGACAGAGGCCGCTAGAATCTTTGATAACAAACTCCATCAGGCTGACACGACCTCCAGCAAAACGCTCCACTGAGAGGGCATTAGGGAAATCGATGATATTTGAGATGGCACGGGCTGCTAAGAGTTCTGGATTAACGATAAGTGAAAATCCAAGAATATTTTTCTCTTTAAAATAAGCATTAGAGTATTCAGGATTTCGCACTCGGACGATGGTTTCTTTAGCGCCCATTTTTTTAGCCAGTACCGCTGAAATCATATTCACTTCATCGTATTCAGTTAGAGCGATAAAGATATCACACTCTTGAACACCGGCTTGCTCTAAGATAGTAAAGTCGGCACCATTTCCAAGGAGTCCCATGATGTCAAAGCGGCTGACAATATGGTTGAGTACAGCTTCATTTTGCTCGATGAGGACAACGTCATGTTTTTCTGCAACTAGTGAACGACAGAGGGCAAAACCGACTTTCCCTCCACCAACAAGGACAATTTTCATATAAAAACCTACTTTTTCATGATGTAACTATCATACCCTTTTTTAGCAAAAAATGCACTTGCCAAGCCGATTTTTAGGGGGAGAAAGGGCTTTTTCAAGTTTCTGAAGATAAATATGCTTAACTTCTATAACAACGTCTCTGATTTGAAGTGATTTTACTCTTTTACTATCCCTTTTCGGAAATGGAATGACCGAACATGAAAATATCATCAAAAAAAGTAAAAAAATCAAGTCGTTTCTATTGACATTAATTCTGAAAGTGTTATACTAAGGAAGTAGTTTCGCTGATTTACTTCAAACCTGTTGTGAGGTAAGTTAACGACGCCTTAACCACGCTGTTTGCTGAGCTTGACTCCGGGCAGTGTGGCTATTTTTTTGCAATGATAAAAGGAAGCCAGTCATGACAAATCACATTGTATTATTTGAACCTCAGATTCCACAAAATACAGGTAACATTGCGCGTACTTGCGCTGCGACCAATTCTCCCCTCCACATCATCAAACCGATGGGATTTCCGATTGATGATCGGAAGATGAAGCGAGCTGGTTTGGATTATTGGGACAAGTTAGAGATTCATTTTTATGATAATTTGGCAGACTTTATGTCTCAGATGAAAGGGCAACTTTACTTGATTTCCAAATTTGCGGAAAAGGTCTATTCTGAAGCAGATTTATCGACGGACGAGGACCATTATTTTCTTTTTGGACGTGAGGATAAGGGCTTACCAGAGGACTTTATGCGGGAACATCCTGAGAAAGCACTCCGTATTCCTATGAATGATGAACATGTCCGCAGTCTCAATGTGTCTAATACCGTCTGCATGATTGTCTATGAGGCTCTTCGTCAGCAGAATTTTGCAGGTCTTGAGCTTGTTCACACCTATGAAGTAGATAAATTGAAATAATCAAAATGCTTGCACTTGCAAGCGTTTTTTGTTATGATTAAAGGGTCTTCAGGGCTGGGTGAGATTCCCGACCGGCGGTGACTTTAACTAGCTATTTTGGCTTACTCTTCGTTGTCTTGTCTCGATATACTCAAGTATTATCTTCGACTGCGACGCCTAGATTAATCCAAAATATCTTAGTTAAAGAAGTCCGCGAGCGCAAGCTGATGTGGTGCGATTCCACAACCGACAGTATAGTCTGGATGGGAGAAGACGAAAGAATAGCTTTGTCTGTTCTGATGAGTTTATAGATAAAATGCAACCGCTTGCTCAAAAGAGTGAGGGGGAACTTTTGGGATATAAAAAGTAAGAATAGATAGAGGGATCCTTTCCAACTTCTTCTGATTTTATAGAAAATTGGAGGAACCTGTTATGACAAACACACGTCGACTTTCGACCATTGCGATTTTATCAGCCATTTCATTTGTGCTGATGTACTTTGACTTTCCGCTCTTGCCAGCGGCAACCTTCCTCAAGATCGAGTTTAGTATCTTGCCAGTCCTTGTGGGCTTGGTGGTGATGGATTTGCCTGCTGCTCTAGGGATTCTCTTGCTTCGATCACTCTTGAAGTTGCTTCTGAATAGCCAGGGAGTGAATACCTACATTGGCTTGCCAATGAATATCGTAGCTTTGGGAGTTTTTGTTATCGCTTTTGGTTTGATTTGGAAAAAGGAACGTAGCCCCCTTCGTTTCCTACTAGCATCTCTAGCGGGAACTATTGGATTGACTTCTGCCATGTTGGTTCTCAACTATGTCTATGCGGTTCCTTTATACGCGCAGTTTGCCAACTTTGATATTAGAGAAATTATAGGACTTTCTAACTACTTGATGACTATGGTTTTACCTTTTAACCTGATTGAAGGTATCATCTTTGCCGTTTCATTCTGGTTGTTATACCTCCTCTTGAAACCAACCTTAAAACATTATGAGAGATAAACAAACATTTTTAATGAAGGGCAGTTTTGCCCTTTTACTTTTCGTCCTTCTTGGCTATATGGTTAAGTTCTATCCTGAGACACTGGTCGGTTTTGATCAACCGATTCAGACTGCCCTTCGTGGGGACTTGCCAGATTATTTGACAGTTCTATTCCGTGCGCTTACGCATTTGATTGATATCCCGGTGATTATCACCTGGGTTGCCATTGCAGCCTTTATCTTTTATCGTAAGAAGTGGAAGATAGAAAGTTTCTTTATGATAGGCAATCTGGCTTTGGCTGGTCTTTTAATAGTGACTTTTAAAAATATTTACCAGCGCCCACGACCAGCTATCTTACATCTGGTAGAGGAGAAAGGATTTTCTTTTCCAAGCGGGCATTCTCTGGCAGTGACGCTGATGGTAGGGACTTTGATTGTCATTCTCAGTCAACGGATTAAAGATCCGGTTTGGAGAAAAATCGTGCAAATCGTCCTTGGGCTCTACCTAGTCAGTGTGCTAGTATCAAGGGTCTATCTGGGGGTTCACTATCCATCTGATGTTCTTGCCAGTTTTTGTGTGGGCTTGGGAGTCTTGTTTATCGAATTTCCCTTCTATGACAAGCTTCGCTTCCAATGGCGATTTAAAGGCAAGCAGAAGTGAGATAGGTCTTGCAAGAATGGTAAAAATCTGATAAACTATGTAGTAATTGAATAGAAATCCGCAAGACTAGTAACTCAAGGGAAGTATATCAGGGAGGAGAGCCGTGACTGCAAGCTCTCTATATGAAAGCTGGGTGAATTCACTTGCGCACGGATTTAGAAATGAAGGTCTGACTTGTCAGATGAAAACGGATGGTACCGCGTGTCAACGCTCCGAGTGGAGTTTTTGGCATGTGGTTTTCTTTTTATCTACGAGAGACTGATGGAGGAATTATGTCAACTATTGAAGAACAATTAAAAGCGCTTCGCGAAGAAACGCTGGCTAGCTTGAAGCAGATTTCTGCTGAAAATGAAAAAGAGATGCAAGATTTGCGTGTCTCTGTCCTTGGGAAAAAAGGATCGCTTACTGAAATCCTTAAAGGGATGAAAGATGTCTCTGCTGAGATGCGCCCAATCATCGGGAAACACGTCAATGAAGCTCGTGATGTTTTGACCGCAGCCTTTGAAGAAACAGCTAAGCTCTTGGAAGAAAAGAAAGTAGAAGCTCAACTGGCTAGTGAGAGTATCGATGTGACACTTCCAGGTCGTCCGGTAGCGACTGGTCACCGTCATGTCCTCACACAAACCAGTGAGGAAATCGAAGATATTTTCATCGGGATGGGTTACCAAGTCGTGGATGGCTTTGAAGTTGAGAAAGATTACTACAACTTTGAGCGTATGAACCTTCCAAAAGACCATCCAGCTCGTGATATGCAGGACACTTTCTATATCACAGAAGAAATCCTGCTCCGTACTCACACGTCTCCAGTTCAGGCGCGTGCTATGGATGCTCATGATTTTTCAAAAGGTCCCTTGAAAATGATCTCACCGGGGCGCGTGTTCCGTCGTGATACGGACGATGCAACACACAGTCACCAATTCCACCAAATCGAAGGCTTGGTTGTTGGGAAAAACATCTCTATGGCAGACCTTCAAGGAACGCTTCAGTTGATTGTGCAAAAAATGTTTGGCGAAGAGCGTCAGATCCGTTTGCGTCCATCTTATTTCCCATTCACAGAGCCATCTGTTGAGGTGGATGTTTCTTGCTTCAAGTGTGGCGGAGATGGCTGTAACGTATGTAAGAAAACTGGTTGGATCGAGATTATGGGTGCCGGTATGGTTCACCCACGTGTCCTTGAGATGAGTGGTATCGATGCGACAGTATACTCTGGCTTTGCCTTTGGTCTTGGTCAAGAGCGTGTAGCCATGCTTCGCTACGGAATCAACGATATCCGTGGTTTCTACCAAGGGGATGTCCGCTTCTCAGAACAGTTTAAATAAGATTGAAACCTGAAACACAGTCCTATGCAGTCGCTCACATTTCATATAGCTAAAAAAGAAACGACTGACTCGAAGAAAAAGAAAGGAATTGAAAAGGTCTTGCTTGGTGGGATCTTAGAATCAGAATTATGTTAGTATCTTATAAATGGTTAAAAGAGTTGGTGGACATTGATGTGCCATCACAAGAGTTGGCTGAAAAAATGTCAACTACAGGGATCGAGGTAGAAGGTGTCGAATCACCGGCTGCTGGTCTCTCAAAAATTGTCGTCGGTGAGGTCTTGTCTTGCGAGGATGTGCCGGAAACTCATCTTCATGTTTGTCATGTTAATGTTGGTGAAGAAGAAGCCCGTCAAATCGTCTGTGGTGCACCGAATGTGCGTGCTGGTATCAAGGTTATGGTGGCTCTCCCAGGAGCTCGTATCGCTGACAACTACAAGATTAAAAAAGGAAAAATCCGTGGTTTAGAGTCACTTGGAATGATCTGCTCACTTGGTGAATTAGGTATTTCTGACTCAGTTGTGCCAAAGGAATTTGCAGATGGCATTCAAATTTTGCCTCAAGATGCAGTTCCTGGGGACGAAGTCTTTTCTTACCTAGACTTGGATGATGAAATCATCGAACTTTCTATCACACCAAACCGTGCAGATGCTCTATCTATGCGTGGAGTAGCGCACGAAGTGGCAGCCATCTATGACAAGGCAGTCAACTTTAAAGAATTTACTCTAACAGAAACAAACGAAGTCGCTACAGATGCACTTTCTGTAGGCATTGAAACAGACAAGGCTCCTTACTATGCGGCTCGTATCTTGGACAATGTAACCATTGCACCAAGTCCACAATGGTTGCAAAACCTTCTCATGAATGAAGGTATTCGTCCCATCAATAACGTAGTGGACGTAACCAACTATATCCTACTCTACTTTGGTCAACCCATGCATGCCTTTGACTTGGATACCTTTGAAGGCAATGACATCTGTGTACGTGAAGCGCGTGCTGGTGAAAAATTGGTGACCTTGGACGGTGAAGAACGCGAGTTGGAAACAAATGACTTAGTCATCACTGTGGCTGACAAGCCAGTAGCCCTTGCAGGTGTCATGGGTGGTCAAGCTACAGAAATATCTGAAAATTCTAGTCGCGTTGTCCTTGAAGCTGCCGTGTTCAATGGTAAATCCATTCGTAAGACCAGTGGTCGCCTTAACCTTCGTTCTGAGTCATCTTCTCGTTTTGAAAAAGGGATTAATGTGGCAACAGTCAATGAAGCCCTTGATGCGGCAGCTAGCATGATTGCTGAGCTTGCAGGTGCGACGGTGCGTGAGGGCATCGTTTCAGCGGGTGAGCTTGACACTTCTGATGTAGAAGTTTCTTCGACTCTTGCAGACGTTAACCGCGTCCTTGGTACGGAGCTTTCATATGCTGATGTGGAAGATGTCTTCCGTCGTCTTGGCTTTGGCCTTTCTGGTAATGCAGAATCATTTACCGTCAGCGTACCCCGTCGTCGCTGGGATATCACCATCGAAGCTGACCTCTTTGAAGAAATCGCTCGTATCTATGGTTACGACCGCTTGCCAACCAGCCTTCCAAAAGATGACGGTACAGCAGGTGAATTGACAGCGACACAGAAACTCCGTCGTCAAGTTCGTACCATTGCTGAAGGAGCAGGACTGACTGAAATCATCACCTACGCTCTGACTACTCCTGAGAAAGCAGTTGAGTTTACGGCTCAACCAAGCAAGCTGACAGAACTCATGTGGCCAATGACAGTGGACCGTTCCGTTCTCCGTCAAAATATGATTTCTGGTATCCTTGATACAGTGGCCTACAACGTAGCTCGTAAGAATAAAAACTTGGCTCTTTACGAGATTGGAAAAGTTTTTGAACAAACAGGCAATCCGAAAGAAGAACTTCCAAATGAGATTAATAGTTTTGCCTTTGCCTTAACCGGCTTGGTTGCAGAAAAAGATTTCCAAACGGCAGCAGTTCCAGTTGATTTCTTCTATGCTAAGGGAATCTTAGAAGCGCTCTTTACTCGCTTGGGACTTGAAGTAACTTATACAGCAACAGCTGAGATTGCTAGCCTTCACCCAGGACGTACAGCCGTAATCTCACTCGGTGATCAAGTTCTTGGTTTCCTCGGGCAAGTACATCCAGTCACTGCCAAGGCTTACGATATCCCAGAAACTTATGTAGCTGAACTGAACCTTTCAGCCATCGAAGCAGCGCTCCAACCGGCTGCTCCATTTGTGGAAATTACCAAATTCCCAGCAGTCAGCCGTGATATTGCCCTTCTTCTCAAGGCAGAAATTAGCCATCAAGAAGTTGTAGACGCCATCCAAGCTGCCGGCGTGAAACGATTGACAGATATCAAACTCTTTGACGTCTTCTCAGGCGAAAAACTAGGACTTGGTATGAAGTCAATGGCCTATAGCCTAACTTTCCAAAATCCAGAAGATAGCTTGACTGACGAAGAAGTCGCACGTTACATGGAAAAAATCCAAGCATCACTTGAAGAAAAAGTCAAGGCAGAAGTGCGTTAACTCACCAATCCATCCTTCGGGGTGGATTTTTACTTTTCAAAATGACAATTCAGGATCAAAAATGGACAATTGGGGAGTAAGAGCACCTGTATGCACTTTATTGGGCTATAATTGGTCTATCACTTGGGTACTTAAAATCCTTAGAGAGTTTAGTTTTTAAGGAGGGATGAATAAGATAAAAATGTACATAAATCCTTGTAAAGGCTATCAAAAAGGAGTATAATAGGTGCAACATATTTCGGAGGTGGAAAATGCTAGAAGTAAGAAATCTAGAGAAAAGTTTCGGTTCCAAGCAAGTCTTGTTTGGTGTCGATTTTCAGGCAAGTCCAGGACGAATTTTGGGACTGGTCGGGAAAAATGGTGCTGGGAAAACAACGATTTTCCACAGTATGTTGAAATTTTTGGACTATCAAGGAGCAATCAGTCTGGATGGGCAGGAGATTCGTCAGGAAACCTACGCTCGGATTGGTTATCTGCCTGAGGAACGCAGTCTCATGCCCAAGTTGACAGTCCTTGAGCAAGTTCGTTACTTGGCTACTCTAAAGGGCATGGATGCTAAGGAGATCAAGGAAAAACTCCCTCAATGGATGGAAAAATTGGAAGTGAAGGGCAAATTGACCGACAAAATCAAGAGTCTCTCCAAAGGGAATCAGCAGAAAATTCAGCTCATTATCACCCTGATCCATGAGCCAGACTTGATTATCTTGGATGAGCCTTTTAGTGGTCTGGATCCAGTCAATACTGAGTTGCTCAAGCAGGTCATCTTGAAAGAGAAAGAGCGCGGTGCGACCATTATCTTTTCTGACCATGTCATGACCAATGTTGAGGAGCTTTGCGATGATATCCTGATGATTCGTGATGGACGTGTGGTCTTGCATGGACCTGTTCAGGATGTTCGCAATCAATACGGGAAAACGCGTCTCTTTGTTTCAAGTGAACGAAGCAAGGAAGAATTGGAAAAACTTCCTCATGTCAAACAGGTGAGCTTAACCAAGCAAGGCAGTTGGAAATTGATCCTCGATGATGAGAGCGCTGGAAGGGAACTCTTCCCAATCCTGACTCAAGGTCAGTACATCGCGACCTTTGACCAACAAGCTCCAACAATCGATGAAATCTTTAAACTAGAATCAGGGGTGGAAGTATGAGAAATATGTGGATTGTAATGAAGGAAACCTATCTTCGACATGTCAAGTCGTGGAGTTTCTTCTTCATGGTGATTTCGCCGTTCCTCTTTTTAGCCTTATCTGTAGGAATCGGCTATCTCCAAGGGTCTTCTATGGCCAAGAATAGCAAGATAGCAGTAGTAACAACTGTGCCATCTGTGGAAGAAGGGCTCAAGGGTACCAATGGTATCAACTTTGATTATAAGGACGAAGCCAGTGCCCAGGCTGCTATCAAGGATGAGAAAATCAAGGGTTACCTAACCGTCGACCAAGAGGACAGCGTCATCAAGGCCGTCTATCACGGTGAAACTTCTCTTGAAAGTGGCATCAAGCTAGCTGTAACCAATAAGTTAAACGAACTGCAATACCAACTCAATCGCTCGGCGGCTAATTTGTCCCAAGAGCAGGAAAAGCGCCTGAGTCAAACCGTTGATTTTACTGAGAAGATTGATGAATCCAAGGAAAACAAAAAAATTGTTCAAACCATTGCGGCCGCAGGACTTGGTTTCTTCCTTTATATGATTTTGATTACCTATGCTAGTGTCACTGCTCAGGAAGTGGCTAGCGAGAAAGGAACCAAAATCATGGAGGTGGTCTTCTCTAGTATCCGAGCAAGTCATTATTTCTACGCTCGCATGCTGGCTCTGCTTCTTGTGATTTTGACTCATATTGGCATTTACGTCGTGGGTGGGCTGGCTGCCATTCTTCTCTTTAAAGACCTACCAATCTTGGCTCAATCTGGTATTTTAAATCATCTAGGAGATGCCTTCTCGCTCAATACCTTATTGTTTGTATTGGTTAGTCTCTTTATGTATGTTGTTTTGGCAGCCTTCCTAGGTTCTATGGTTTCTCGCCCTGAGGATTCGGGAAAGGCCTTGTCGCCACTGATGATCTTGATTATCGCAGGATTCGTTGGAGTGACCGCTCTAGGTGCTGCAGGAGACAATTTAGTTCTGAAAATTGGTTCCTACATTCCTTTCATTTCGACCTTCTTTATGCCATTTAGAGCTATAAATGGTTATGCAAGTGGTCTGGAAGCTTGGATTTCTCTTGCCATAACGGTTGCTTTTGCAGTCACTGCAACAGTCTTTATCGGACGTATGTATGCCAGCCTAGTCCTTCAGACAGATGATTTGGGAATCTGGAAAACCTTTAAACGTGCCTTAGCTTACAAATAGGAAAGCCTCGCAAAAGCGAGGTTTTTCTAGATGTTAAACACCGAAATCGGTAAAAATATTTTTCATATCTATTGACTTTTAGTAGTAAAATTTGGTATGATAGTAGACGGTATTGTTTACCCCATTTGTAAGGCCCCGGAACCTTTCAAATACCCCGCGGACCGGAACATCCGCCCAGTAAACAAAAACGATATTCATATAGGAGAAATCATGAACAAAACTACATTCATGGCTAAACCAGGCCAAGTAGAACGCAAATGGTACGTTGTTGACGCAACTGATGTACCTCTTGGACGCCTTTCAGCAGTTGTTGCTAGCGTACTTCGCGGAAAAAACAAACCAACATTCACACCACACACTGATACAGGTGACTTCGTAATCGTTATCAATGCTGAAAAAGTTAAATTGACTGGTAAAAAAGCAACTGATAAGATCTACTATACTCACTCAAACCACCCAGGTGGATTGAAACAAATCTCTGCTGGTGAACTTCGTTCTAAAAATGCAGTACGTTTGATCGAAAAATCAGTTAAAGGTATGCTTCCACACAATACTCTTGGCCGCGCTCAAGGTATGAAATTGAAAGTATTTGTTGGAGCTGAGCACACTCACGCTGCACAACAACCAGAAGTTCTTGATATTTCAGGACTTATCTAAGGAAAGGAACAATAAAGTATGTCACAAGCACAATATACAGGTACTGGACGTCGTAAAAACGCTGTTGCACGCGTTCGCCTTGTTCCAGGAACTGGTAAAATCACTGTTAACAAAAAAGATGTTGAAGAGTACATCCCACACGCTGACCTTCGTCTTGTTATCAATCAACCATTCGCAGTTACTTCAACTGTAGGTTCATACGACGTTTTCGTTAACGTTGTAGGTGGTGGATACGCTGGTCAATCAGGAGCTATCCGTCACGGTATCGCTCGTGCCCTTCTTCAAGTAGACCCAGACTTCCGCGATTCATTGAAACGCGCAGGACTTCTTACACGTGACTCACGTAAAGTTGAACGTAAGAAACCAGGTCTTAAGAAAGCTCGTAAAGCATCACAATTCTCAAAACGTTAATCAATACGATTATATCAACGTTTCAAAGCACTCAAAAGTTTACCTTATGGGTGCTTTTTTCGTGTTTTTTTAAAAAGTTTACCTCAAAGTTTACCTTATTTTTACCTTATTGTTTTAGAGACTTTAAAGCAAATTCACCAACTGCCATAGGAACTACATTAGAAGTATTGACATAAATCTGTGTTGTTCCTGTATCACTGTGTGTTAGAGCTTCAGAAATAGCTTCTAAGCTCATTCCTGCTTGTTTAGCGAGCGTGGCTCCTGTATGTCGCAGTTTATGAGGTGTAGCATGTGCCAGCTCTTTATGTCGCTTTCTAATGCTTTTCATTTTATTGTTTAGATAGTCAGCATGTAAAGGCTTGTTGATGTTTCCTTTTGTGTCGATATATGTAAAAACAAATTGTTCTGGATTACTGATGATACCAAACTTTGCTAGTTCATATCTTTGTTGTTCTTTCCAAGATGTAAGAAGCTGAAGTAAGTCATTAGAAATAGAGAAAATAGTTTTCTTATTTCCTTTAGTAGATTTTACTTGTCCATATCTATCTAAAGCTTGAATTAGCTGAATCTGTGATTTTGAAAAGTCGATATGTTTCCATTGAAGAGCATAGGTTTCAGATTTTCTATCGCCTAAGAAAAAAGTAAGATAAAATAGGACATAATCTTTAAGGGTTATTTTATCATTGTCTAAATCTTCTTGAAATGCTGAGAACCATTCTTGGAGTTGTTCATGAGTTAGATATAAATCTTCCTCTCTCTTGGACTCTGCAAGTTGAATCTTTTTAGTGGCCTTTATTCTTCTTAATATTTTTGCAACTTTATTAGCTTCTATATATTCAAGTTCTTCTGCCCAATCAAAAATAGAAATAACGTAACTTCGTAAAGTTTTGAAGTTGGCATATTCGTTGGCTTTTGCCGTCATCAAATTTAGAATAACCTGTTTATTTTGGTTTAAAAATTGAATCGTATAGTTGCCAAGAAGTGGTAATATATGCTTTTTAAAACATGTTTTGGTATTAGCAATTGTTGACCTGCTTGGTGGCTTTGAAGTAGATGTAGTTTGTCCTGCTTTGTAGGATTCCCACCAAATATTATTATAGAAGTCTGAGAAAAGAATATCTTCTTTTCCTAGTCCCGAAAAGACATTGTCTTCAATTTGGTTTAGCTTCGTGAGTAAGTCTATCTCTGCTTGTCTTGCCTCCTTTCTAGTTTTAAATCGCTTATCGTAATAGTTGCTATTGATAATCCCAAGTGGCATTCGTGCTTTAATTGGGATATAGATTTTTAAGCGATAAGTTCCGTTTTTTGTCTTACTGATAGTCATGATATTCTCCTTGTGTATCGAACCAGAAAATATCATGACTATTATAAAACAAAAATATAGATATTTCTAGTTTTGTGAGTAAAGCCAAGAATTAATGGCTTCTTTATTAAATCGTATAGTCTTACCTATTTTTATTGCAGGCAGTCCTCGTTTAATCCAACTGTCTAGAGTATTGTTTGAGATACCCAAGTAGTGGCAAGCCTGTTGTTTGTTTAAAAACGGACTGTCAAGGTTACTATTGTTCAATCTATTTTCAATTTCTTTCTTGATAAGTTCAGCAAGTAGGAGCTGAATTTGTTGAACTTGTTCATCTGGTAAAATGACTTGCATGTATTCCTCCAATGTATGGTATAATAGAGGTATCAAGAGATACCCTACTTACTTTTCTTGATTATCTGCAACCTCGTCCTCGCTCGCCAAAGTTTCGGATGGGGTTTTTATTTTGTCGTACTCCCATAAATCCCATTGATTGTTGAGTCCCACTTTTGAAACTAACATGGATAGAAGCTCTTCTTTACTTTTCATTTCGTTATCAGGTGTAAAATCGTAAGATAAGTAAGTATCACATCCAATCTCTGGGATTCGTCTCAGATTGTTCAATGTTCTTGTAGGGTGAGATTCATAAAAAATAGTTTCATCCCCCACACCCTTTAACGTTGCTAGATGTTCAATTCTTCGAACATATTGTGATAAATCCTCACGATTATTTCCTTTAGTATGATAGAAGAAGGTCAAAGGATGTTTAGAGCTTGTGATGATAATGACTTTGGCAGCGCCTATTTTATTTTGATAACGTGCTGAGATAGGACTAATATTATATGGATCTAAAACTTTTAACCAATCTGAAGCAGTTAAGCTATCTCCTCGGACATCATCAAGTAGTAGCATCTCTTCTCCGTTTACTTCATCAAACATATTTGTGCCTGCGGTCAGGACTGATTGCCATTTTTTATTATTCAGCTTTGCTAACTGAATAAGACTTTTTGCTATCTCTTTTGCAAATGTTGACTTGCCAAGTCCAGAAGCTCCATATATGAATAAGATTGTCTTTTTAAACTCTCCGTTTTCCAGTTCATCTTTTGTTTTTGCGCACTTAATTTCTCCAGTACTTTTAATTGCTTCGTTTACTTTAACTTTATGAACTGTATAAAGAGTATGATATTGTTTATTAAGTAGTATTTCCTTTTTCGTAATATTCCCGTTCAGAATGTTATCAATTAATAAATCGATATCCTCATAACTTTGTAGCACTTCCTTTTTTGCTTTTCCTTTAAGCCAGCTTCCTTGTCTTTCGTGATAAATTTCTAAGTAGTTTTTACCTGTTAGAGTGAATACTTCATCAGGGCTGTATTGATACTTATCTTTGTCTTTTGCATGAACTAAGTAAGCCAGTAAGTTATCGTAGCCATACCTTCCAGATTTCGCTTTTTCTAGATATTGAGGTTTTAGTCCGATTTGTAAAGCTAAATCAGTTAGTGTTGCACCTTTCTCAAACTTGAGTAAAGCGTGAATATGTGGCTTTTTCAGATTGGTAGTTGTTGTTCTAGTTACACTGTCAAAACCGATGGATGTGTCCTTGTCGTGTTTTATTGCGTATGCCTCGGAAACAGTTGCTATTTCACTAACTCTTCTGACAATTTCCTCAAGAATTTTTTCGATATTTTCGGATTTAATGAGTTCTTCATCCCAACCGTTTTTCCAATATTTCGTCTCAAAGTATTGTGTAATTGCTACAGAAGTCAAAAGTGCTTCCTTCTTCTTTGAAGTCATTTATATTAAACCTTTCTTTTCTAACTATTCTTTAATTATTCTTTTAATTATTCTAGTGTTAGACCGTTGACAAGCCCAGTCTAACATGTGCGTAGAATAATTGAAAATTAAATTGTAGTAATTCTTGGGGCTTTACCCCAAACCCCAGCCTCTTCTGCCCGATGATAAATCATCGAACCGAGAACGCTTGCCAATTCAACAAGGGACGGGGTAGTATTTTTTGGCGCTTCACTCCCTGCCTTTGGCATCGTTGCGCTTAAAAAATCTCCACCCCTCAAGCCCTTGCGAATAGGCATTTTTCTGCTGGTAATGTCGTGCCGACACTAAACCGATGATGAAACTTCAAAATAAGTTTACTGTCGCGCTAAACAAGTGTAGCAGAAAAATCGCTAGCTATATCTTGAGAATAGCTCTTGCATCCGTTGATTTAACCGACCCTCGTCTCTTACTTGAATAGTGCGAAACATTTTAACAGATTCTCCCTCAAGTTGGAAATAGCCATATCCTCTAGGTTTTACGACAACTTCGGTTTTTTCCATATCTGGGAATAGAAGCTGCCTGTTATTCGTAGACATGAGAAAACTAGTAGATAATGAAATTATACAGTTGAAGTTATACCGCCCTGGTAAATCAGACATCAAGAAACGTTGACTGGACAAAATAATTCGTAAACCTAGGCTCCTACCCATGCTATTCATCATTAACATTTTTGATAAAACATCTTTATGTTTTTTCTTGTCGGTTTGCTCAAGATAAGCGAGAAAAGCTTGCCACTCATCAAAAATTATGTAAAGATTATGCGAGTTTTGTTCTTGCTTATCAAGTCTAGCTTCAAAACGTTGGTAGACTGTTTCGAACAATTCTAGACAGTTAAAACCTCTTGTGACATGGTCACTAGTCATTGAAAACATTTCTTCATCTGCTTTAAAATCCAAAAAGTAAGCTTCGGCATCTGTATCATGAAATGAAATGAGTCCTAAAAGTCTTCTCAAAAAAGTGGATTTTCCCGAACCAGACGGGCCTGCAATAATCCATGCGAAAAATCGGTTAATGTCAATAGATGCAGAGGTTGGTTGACCTCTGCTATTGACCTCGAAAACGTTTTTTATCATGCTAGAAGTCCTCTTCTCTCTGAGGTTTTTGCATTAGCATCATGTCATGAGTTGACACTAAACGAACTTTGATTGCAAGAAAGGGCTCACGCTTAGCACGCTTCACAACGCTATCTGTAGAACCATTTGACATAGTCTTTACAAATTGTCTTACTTTCATTTCAAAGTCTTCAAGGACTTCGTCAGAGATTTCTTTGTTAATGTGAACAAAGTAAGTACCTGGTTCATCTACTTCTACCCCTTGGGTGAAATTTAAGGAAGAGATTGGCAGTTCTGTCACACCTTCTTCTGTCAACCAGTGATATAACTTCTCGTACAAAAGATTGTCAGAGGTTTGATTTCTCTGTTTGTATCGTTGCCAAGCCATTGAAAATATTTCTCCTTGGGTTGCAACCGCGAGAAGAATTACGAACCCCAAGAGTATGGGAACTACCCATATTAAAAACTTGATAAGAAGAGCAAGTAAAACGAAACTAATTAAAGCTATGAAAAGTTGATAATACCACTCTAGCTCATTTAGTTTTTTTAAGATTTTTTTCATAAGCCACCTCTTTCTATTTGAGCGAAATGTCACCAAGCTCAGTGACAAGAGCTAGTCCGACGGGCTGTTTGAGTTTATCAAGCACAAATGATAACTCATACTTGTTAAGTACGATGTCAGCGTTAATCAAACTATCTAAGTTCTCGCTCTGATAGTTTTTCAACTTGACTTTAAACGTTGGACAGTAGTCCTCTTGTCCAATGCTAGCAAACTTATCGTAGAGTTTTTTATCTACGCATGTTAGTGAAGCCCAAGTTCGTTGGTTTTCCTGACCTTCATTCAAGATACCTTGAGAATAATCTATTACTCTTGCAACAGAAGGGACTTCTACTTCGGGTGCGATGCTTTCTGCGAATTTTCTTGAGTGTTCGCTAACTCCTAGTTGTAAAGCCATATATAGCCTCTTTCTAATCGTCTTATCTAGAGTCGACGATTTGTTTTTTTATAAAAGCTTTTATAGACATAGCATACTATATTTTTGATACTAACTCAAGCAAATTCTCACGATTTCCATCAAAAACAGGTGTCATAATTTTATTTATTTTTTGAGCCTGTTATAAACGTTGTTTTAATTCTTTTCTTAGACTGCGATTAATTTTTTGAGCCTTTTGATTATTTTTTGTTGTATTTTTTCATTAGATGTGTTATATTATTTTTGAGCCTATTTAGAAGGAGTGATATCATGTTATCTTTTAATGATTTAAACAAAGAAGCTCAAATAGATTTCATTTTAAAATATTATCCATTGATTTTTAAAACGCAACAACAGAAGGATAATCTTTCTGCAACTGGTTTTTTAAATAAGTATCTTATGATAAAGGACGATGAAAGAACTGAACTGTACCGTAAATTACTTGTATCTTTAGCTTCATATAAACGGTATTTATCTTTAATTAAAACTATCTATCAAGATGATTTATCATATATTGGACTTGCTTCTGCATATTCAAAATTAAAAATCCCTAAGCTTCATCAAGAAAAATATGGTATAAACTTAGTTGATAAGATATTAGAACGCTTTGATAGTGATGTATTTGAAAAAGTATTTAGAATAATTCAGTTAAGTGAACAAAATGATGCTTCAATTGAAGATTATTTAAAGAAATTCTTTGAGAATAAGGAAGACAATGTTAGAAAAATTGCTCTGTTACTAGATAAATTAGGTTTGTTTGATACTGTATTAAACACACTTGAACGACTTTTTAAAGCTAATTCAAAAGTTATCACAAATTTTTCAGAATTAATTGATGAAGTACATAAAGCCAAAGGTCATGTCAACTCAAATTATTTAAATAGCGAGGAGCTACAAATAAATGCGGAAGCTTTTATAGAACAATTTAAGGAAGAGGTCAATAAACAATCTTTGATGAATGAGAAAAGCCAAAAAGAGATTGATGATTTACTTGAACCATGTTTTATTTCTGAGACCATCATTGAACGAGATGATTATATTTTTAATAGAAAAAGTGGTAGTATCAAACTTGATACTTCTCAAAAGAATCGTAGTGAAAAACAATTAGATAAGTATAAATCAAAAAAATACTATTTAGCTAGTTCAGACTCAAATTGAACTTTATCCATTAATTCAAGTAGCTATTAGTGAGTAACTAAAAAAGAGAAATTTATTAAAATAAGCAAGACTGTAAAATAAAACCCAACCAAAATTATTTTGGCTGGGTTTATTTGATATTCTTTACAATCTCATTAAATGAAGATATAATTTTTCCTTGCTTATCTTTGGGTAATTTTGTTAAGTTTTCAAAAAGTATTTCTGGAGAATCTTCTCGCTCTGATTCAAATGATGGTAGGTTGAAGAACTCCTCGACCGTTAGATTTAGGGCTTTGATTACGGATTCAAGAGTTTTTATCTTAAAATCATACTTCATGTTTTCTATATTTTGAATCGCTTTGACACCTAGCCCAGCGATTTCAGATAATTTTTCTTGACTTAATCCCTGTGCTTTTCTGCACTCACGTATGCGAAATGCGATATGCTTTTGTAATTTATTGTATTCCATGTTATCTACCATTTTACTATCTGTTTTCTCTAAAAATAAGTATAATAAACTATCCAAAAAACAAAAAAGTATGGTAAAATAGTACTATAATTTAATAAAATGCATAGGGCATTGTACAAAGGAGTTTATAGATGTCAAAAACTATGGAAAATAGTCATAGTACTACTAAAAAATTGTATACAGGTGCAGTTATTTCAGCCATCGCAGCAACTGGTCTTGTCAGCACAATCGGAACTGCTCACGCAGATACGGTAGAGCTTCCATTGCCTACAACTGCTAAAACCGAACCAGCTTTGGTTGAAAAAGAAGCGCCTAAGAAAGTGGAAGTGAAAACTCCTACTAAGGAAGAAGTCGCTGAACTTGGTGCTACTGCTAAACAAACCCAAGAAGATGCCGATAAGGCTAAAGAAGTCTTGGATAAAGCGAATGAATCTTCTGATAAGGCAGAAAAGAAAGTAGCGGACTTGAAACAAGCTCAAGCAGACGCTCGAAAGATTGCGGACAAAGCAACCCCTGAAGTTATCCAAGGTGCAGAGAAGAAAGTGGAAACTGCAAAAGCAAGTGTTCCAACTGCTGAACAAGCGGTATCTTCTGCTCAAAAAGCACAAGACGATGCAGACCGTAACGTTGCTATTCAAGGCAAAACTGTTGGTACTAAGCAAGCTGAAGTGACTCAAGCTGAAACTGGTGTAGCTGATACTAAAGCTGAAGTTAAAAGCGCTGAGGATGCTTTGAAAGGGGTTGGTCTTGTAGAAGCTAAAGAAGCGCAAGACAAAGCAATTAAGGAAGAAAGAGAAAGCAAACAAGAGCAAGCAGATGCTCAAACTGCTCTTAATGAAGCTAAGAAGTTGGATGGTGAGCTTGCTGACCAACTAAACCAAGCCGAAAAGACCGTTAAGACTGCTACAAAAGCAGTAGAGCGTACAGAAGCAGAAACTAAAGAAGCAAAAGCTAACCTTGACAGTGCAACTGCTACTTATAACCAAGCGGTATCTAAACTTGATGCTCTTCAAGATAGCTCTAAGAAACAAACGATTACCCTCTCTCCAGCTTTCATTCAAGCTGTGAAAGATGAAATGGAGTTCCTTCGTCAAATTCGAGCAGGTGTTGAAATGACTGAGGAAGAGCGTAATGCTAAGAGTGACGAGATTTATAACCGTATCGTTACTTCTCAAGTAGACCACAAGAAACTGAACAAATACGTTCCAAGCAAAGCAGACCAAGCAGATGAAACTCGTTATGACGTTAACAATCTCCCACAAGAGATTAAAGACGAGTTGAACTACTATGTAGTTGACCTTATCAACCAAATGCGTCGCCAACTCGGACTTCCAGATGTTGTTCTTTCAAAAACTTCTCTTGAATTTGCAGATAAGGTTGCAAAAGAGTATGTCAAAGCCGACTTCTCTAAAGCAATGAAAGATGCATACCGTTCTCGCGGTGGTGTTGGACACTATGCTATTGGTGTCAATAAGGTAGCTAAAGAGTATGGCATGCCTACAACGGATGCAGAGGAAGAGAACAAAGGAAGTCAATATTACGAGAATACTGTAACGACTTATACTTATCACCACTTTGATGATGCTGACGGTGTTTACCGTATGACTCTTGGAGAGATGAAAGAGAAGTTGTATAATGACCTCCTCATGCTCGTTTCAACTAAGGGTGACTACGCTCACACTCAGGGTATCCTTCAGTTCGACTCAGCTCATGAAACTATCTACTTTGGTGGGGTTGCGCAGAGCAAAACGAATGAGCTTTATACAACTCATTTCTTGACTGCTATTCGTGGTTCTTATCTCGACAATTCTACATGGGATAAAAAGCCTATTGCAAACCCACTCAGCGATGAAGTAATTGCGCGTAAGTTAAGTGAAGCTCGCCAAGCTCTATCTGATGCTATGAATGCTCGCGACAATGCAAAAGCAACTTTTGAAGCGAAAACAAAAGCAGAGTCAGATGCGAAAGCTGCTCTTACAAATGCACAAACTACTTTGTCTGCATTGAAGAGTGGGGAAAGCCCACTTGCAAACGCACAAAAGGCTTTTGATGAAGCAAAAGAACGTCATGATAAGGCAGTTGTGACTCTTGCAAATGCAAATGCTCTTGTCAATAACTTGACTGCTTCAAAAGCTACAAAAGAGGAAACTCTTACAAATGCGCAAGCAAAACTTAAAGACGCTGAGAAAGCTCTTAAAACTGCACAAGAAGCACTTAAAGCAGAAGAAGATAAGCTGGCTGAACTTGAAGCGATTGCTAAGAGCAAAGCCCAAGCGGTATCTACTGCTGAGAAAGCACTTCAAGATGCAAAAGGTGCCGTTAAACAAGCAGAAAAAGAGCTTGCAGACCTTAAAGGTGCGAAAGCTCGTTTGGTTGAGTTGAAAGCAGAACTTGAAAGAGCAGAAGCAGAGCTTAAAGATGCCTACAAGGCACAAAATAAAGCCAAAGTAGACTACGAAGTGAAAAGCCTTGCAGCAGATCGAGCTAAGACTACTTATGAAACTGCCAAAGCCAAGTTTGAAGAAGCAGAAACAAAACGCTTGGTAGCCCTTGCAGAAGCCAAACGTAAAGAACTTGAAAAAGCAGGCTACCAACCAGTGCCAGTTGTAGATGGTAAGGGTAATGTTGTGGATTACAAAGCAGAAAAAGTAACCGTAGGCACTACAGGCGATAAAACATATCAAGCGCCTGCACAAGCTACAAATGCAAAAGCAGAGCCTAAGAAACAACTTCCAAATACTGGAACGAAAGAATCGAATCTCCTAGCAGTACTTGGGGCAAGTCTTGGACTACTAGCTTTGGTAGGAAAACGAAAATATAGATAGCAAGAAAGAGGGGTTCCCCCTCTTTTTAATAAATGAAAGGATCTATGATATGAGAACTCCTAAAAAATACTCAGATTTACTTAAACGAAAAGAACTCACTAATGCTATTATTGCAGAATGTATATACTCTGTAAATAAGCGAGCTAAAAACTATCGTGACAAGATAAAAGAATATAAAAACGCAAGATATTATTTACATCAGCAAAATAACATTGAAAATGCTGAAGAAAATATGGAAAAATACTATGATATGAAAGAAAAACTATTGAGTAAATATAAACCAACAATGATTCATAAGCAATTTATAGGAGAGAAAAAACAACGAGTCTATAGTTATGAAAAAAATTATGAAAAGCTATATAACGAAAAAAGAAATGCTATAGTTTGGGAAAATAGTTACTATGACTATGACACTAACAAGGAAATTGAATTTTTTGATTATAGTTTAGGTAAGAAAGAATATCTTTATTTTTTGTACTATGAAATAGGTGAATATAGTTTTCATTCTCCAATTGATGAAAAAAGAGTAAAAAATTCTCAATTAGAAATCAAAGAGATAGATGAAGACTTTCAAACTCGTGGGGCAGATATTGTTGATTTACTTTCAAAACAATTTGTACAAAAAGTAATAGATTTGTTGGAAAGTGGAGAGTATACATTGTTGGAATAGGAAAAAGTTGTTCATCAAACATGTATAGTGATAAATTAAAAGAGAGCGCTATGCTCTCTTTTCTATGATGTTGTTCTGATATGTAAAAATTTTATATAAGGGAAACTTTTGATATTCTGGTTCGATTTTTGCTTATTTTTGATGAAAGTTTACCTTATTTTAATGAAACTGATTGAAATTAGTTGAAATTTTATTTTTTGAAAACTTATGAAAACGTTGATTTTAAAGCACTTTGAAATTAGATGAAATAAGTGGTGCCCCAACCAGGTCTTAAGAAAGCTCGTAAAGCATCACAATTCTCAAAACGTTAATCAATACGATTACATCAACGTTTCAAAGCACTTCATGGTTCACACCATGGGGTGTTTTTTTCTTTTCTCGTCTTCCCACGGTATTGCTCATGTGGTATAATGAGACAAGGGTTGCTCCTCGTTTCAGACGAGTTTATGGAATTCAGGATAAGTTAGCAGGTGAGACGAGTATTTCTGTCAGTCTCCTATCTACCTGTTAACAACTGTCCAAAGTAAAAGGAGATTGTAGCTTGGTTTTATTAGTATTAGTGCTTTTGGTTTTGCTCATTCTAATCTTAAAAAGGAAACAGAAAACTGGTAAAAAAACTGGAGGAAATCCCAAGAAAAGAAATTGGCTATTAATAGGTTGCTTATCCATAGTGATCCCAATCGTAATCTTCACAATGAGTAGTCCTATTCTTGCTCTAATGGATATGTGGGGGCTGTTTGCCCATGCAAGTCGAACTGAGATTGAGCAAGCTGTGTATCGTTCTTATCAAAATTACGGTCTTACAGGACAGTTTGAGTTAGAAAAATACGAGAAAAACTATACAAGTGTGGGAGGATTTATAATCCATGGTACCTATAGTGAAAATATAGCTGGAAAAACCTATCAGGTTAAAACTCGATTTAAATACTATACTCGCTTTTCGGAAAATAAAACATATAGAAAGACAGATGCAGAGGTTGATTACAAGAATTATAAAAAAATTTATGATGTTTTCCCAGAATTAGCCTATTTAGGGATTGAGGTTAGTCCAGGCACCAGCGAATTTTTAAAAAGCTTGGACAGTTCAATCAAAGATCCTAAACTGCCTGATTTGAAATATCAAGGTATTAGTTTTGAATTTAATAACCAATCTGATAATATCTATCTTTATAATGAAATATTAGAGGAAAATCAAAGCAAGGGCCAAGCTCTGCAAGGAATGTATCCAATGGATGCTCAATATCTTTTCCAAAAAGAGATTTTTATACCGACGTTTGAATTTCAGTATTTCGTTCCAAAAGAAAAAAGAGATCTCTTGTATGATGACTATCTTAAAGAGCTTGAAGTGCTCATGAAGGAATTTTTTGCCAACCAGCCCCTACCAATAGGTCTTTATGCTGTAAAGATTGCTAAGTATAAGGAGGATAAACTTGTCAGTGATAGTGGTGTATACTATGTGAGGATTGATAATCGTCAAGTTGTAAAGCTGTTGCAAAAATTAGAGTAGGAGTTGCTAGGTCTAGTCCAGTTTTTTGTTCATAATTTCCAGGTGTGTCTGTTAAAATTTTATTTTGCCAGTGGACAATCGTCCACTTTTTTTATATAATAAAACTAAACCAATTTGGTTTAGTTTTGTAGGTGTAAGCTCAACCATCGATTTGTCTTTCTAAGAGAGATATTCTCAATAAAGTATCACACTAGGAGGTGAAGTATGTATCAGCCAGAAAAACTCAAGGCTCGGAGGAAAGAGTTAAAACTGACACAGAAGGAAATTGCAGAGGAATTAGGGATTAGTTTTCAGGCTTACTCGGCTTGGGAACGTGGAATTAAGGAACCATCCAAGGAGAAGGTTGCCCAGCTAGAGAATATTTTAAAGGTAGCAAGAGGGTATTTTACTCAGATTGAGATTGTCCGTCTCTACAATAGCCTCTCCAAGCAAGGGAAGGACAAGGTTGTGCTTTATGCTCGCAACCTAGCTCAAGAGGAACAAACTCAGAAGGTGACGATCATGCCAGAGCGCCTCTATGAGTACCGTGTCTATGAACGCATGTCAGCAGGGATCGGGGCTTCGGTATATGACGATAGAAATTTTGATACCGTCTACTTTAATGAAGAGCTAGCCCATGATTTTGCTTCCTGGGTATCTGGGGACTCCATGGAACCTAAATATCAAAATGGTTCCGTGGCTCTGATTCGGGAAGCAGGATTTGATTATGGTGGGGCGGTTTATGCAGTGGTTTGCAACAACCAGACCTATATCAAACGGGTTTATCGTGAGGAAGATGGCTTGCGTCTGGTCTCTATCAATCCCAAATACAAGGATATTTTCATCTCCTATGAGGAAGATCCTCGAATTGTGGGGATTATCGTTGGGAATTTTGTGCCAATGGAGGGCTAGCTCATGGGCTACTTTGATTATTCCAGAGAGCCCAAAAGTGATATTGCCTTTGTCGATATGAAATCCTTTTATGCCAGTGTCGAGTGTGTGAAAAGGGGCTTGCATCCGCTGAAGACCTCACTTTGTGTCATGAGTCGCGCGGATAATTCAACTGGTCTTATCCTAGCCTCCTCTCCCATGTTTAAGAAGATTTTTGGCAAGTCAAATGTTGGTCGGGCCTATGATCTGCCTTTTGATATCAAAACGCGCAAATTTTCCTATTACAATGCTCGAAAGCAAGGCTTGCCAACTGACTCAGACTATGTTCGCTACATCGAAGATTGGGCCCAAGTTACCTTGATTGTCCCTCCTCGGATGGATGAGTACATCGCAGTCAATATGGAAATCCAACGAATCTTTCAAAACTATGGTAGCCCAGATGATATTTATCCCTACTCTATCGATGAGGGCTTTATCGATCTGACCAGTTCGCTCAACTATTTCATCCCAGACAAGAGTCTCTCTCGCAAAGACAAGCTGGATCTGCTTTCTGCTCGTATTCAGAGGGATATTTGGAGGCAGACAGGGATCTACTCTACAGTGGGTATGTCAAATGCCAATCCCTTACTGGCCAAGTTGGCACTGGATAATGAGGCCAAGCACACCCCGACCATGAGGGCCAATTGGTCTTATCAAGACGTGGAAGAGAAAGTCTGGGCCATTCCCAAGATGACGGATTTTTGGGGGATTGGCAGGCGGATGGAGAAACGCTTGCATGCTCAGGAGATTTTTTCCATCAAGGAATTGGCAACCAGTAATCCAGACCAGCTAAAGAAAGCTCTGGGGCAGGCTGGCCTGCGTTTGTGGTTTCATGCTAACGGGATTGATGAGAGCAATGTTCATAAGCCCTATAAAGCCAAGTCCCAGGGGTTGGGAAATTCTCAAATTTTACCGAGAGACTACGTGAAGTTACGGGATATTGAAATTATTCTCCGAGAAATGGCAGAGCAGGTGGCTATTAGATTGAGAAGGGCGGGAAAGAAAACAACCCTTGTCTCTATCTATCTTGGTTTCTCTAAACAGGAGGTCAGGCCGTCTATTCACACACAAATGAAGGTCGAACCTACCAATAATACGGCTATCTTAACGGATTATGTTTTGAAGCTATTTCATAATAAATACACTTCTGGAGCGGTCAGAAGTGTCGGAGTCAATTATTCAGGATTTGTGGATGAGTCCTTTGGCTTGATTTCCCTCTTTGATGATGTTGATAAGCTAGAAAAAGAAGAAAGGCTCCAGACAGCCATTGACTCCATTCGGGAACAATTTGGTTTTACGTCCCTCTTAAAGGCCAATGCACTGGAAGAAGCCTCTAGGAGTCTTGCTAGAAGCAAGTTGATTGGGGGGCATTCTGCTGGAGGATTAGATGGTTTAAAATGATTGATCGTTCTTATTTACCCTTTCCATCTGCGCGTGACTATCAAGATCCAGGGATGCAGAAGTGGATGGGCTTTTTCCTCTCAGAGCATACTAGTTCACTCGGTGAAGAAAAAAATCGGGTTGCTTTTTCGACAGATTTGAATTCCGTTGAGAAGCTACTCTTGCTTTCGCAGCTTTATGTCGGGCAACTAAAGGGATACTTTGTAGTCAAGGAAAAGAAACAAAAAACGACTATCGTCGGCAAGGTAAGCGAATTATCACCTCAAACTCTATCTATTAGGACCAATGAGGGCTATAGACTGATAGAGATTGTAGATGTTCTCGAAATTCGACTGTGGGAGGAGGGAGTGTATGACTAGAAAAGAGTTGTATGAAAACAAACTGCAGATGGATTATTTTTCTGATGCCTATATTCGTTTTGAAGAGGATTTTCAAAAATACTCTGCTATGAATGTACCACTGACTTTTTTGATCGATGACATCCTACGCACTATGGCGATGAATCAGAAAAACTACTTTGTCTTAAACAAGGAAAATGCTAAGGATGGGCGGGAGCATCGCTTTTACTTTAGGGTGGTGATGGAAAAAGAGTGTCCCAGAAATCGAACCTATGCATACGCTGGACTCGAAAATAGTAGTCAGTAGATCTAGATGTGGGAGAGGGAAGTCTGATCTAGGGGAGATAGCTTGTGAGCGTCAGAAGATCTCATGGTATTGGAATTCGAAACACCATCTTTTATCTGTGGAGTTCTTGCAGAACTTATGATGGTAGTTCTGATGAGATAAGGCAAGGCCCACTCTCTTTTTTAGATGAGCGTTTATTTGAAAACGTAGTTGGATTTGAGAACACCTATTCTCAATGATCATCTTACTTTATAGATTCATACCAAAACATCCATGTGTATTTGTGGATGTTTTTTAATTTTACAGATAGAAAAAGAGAAGACCGAATGGTCTTCTCAACGGGGGAACTGAAATAATGGGAAAGAATCAATCAAAGATTGTTATTAGTCTTTAAAATTCTTTTGGAAGATGAGGAGAGACAAGATAGAAGTAATGGCTGCCAAGAAGAGGAAGGCATTCGTTTCTTGTTCCCCAGTTGCTGGGAGTTGTCTTTCCTTATCTTGTTTAACTGTAGTTGTAACAGGAACTTTTTCATCTTTTGCTGGTGAATTGTCTGTTACGACTGGAGCAGGTTTTTCAGTCTCTATTGGTAGAACATACTCAGGAAGAGTCACAACTGGTGGTGCCTCTGTTCCAACTGAGCTTTGTTTGCTACCTACCTCAATCACTCGATCTTGAGCTGGAGTTGCTTCTGTTTGGAGAACCTTGCGATTGTTACCGTTCACTTCAACATACTCGACTAAGAGACCGTCTTTCCCTTCTGATAGAACTTGCTCTTTTCCTTTGTCTAATTGTGGGTTTTCGCGACGAATCGTCTTAAACGGTACGACCTTATTGACGATTTCCAAGCTTGGAAGTGTAAAGACAAGGTCTTTAACCCCTTCCTCAGGACTTGAAGAAGTAATTGGTTTCTCAGGTTGCGCTGGAGTTTCCGGTTGAGTCGGATTTTCAGGCTGAGCAGGTTTCTCAGGCTGAACTGGCTTTTCAGGCTCAGCAGGTTTTTCCGGTTGAACTGGAGTTTCCGGTTGAACTGGAGTTTCCGGTTGCGCCGGTTTTTCAGGTTCAGCAGGTTTCTCAGGTTCAGCAGGTTTCTCAGGTTCAGCAGGTTTCTCAGGCTCAGCAGGATTTTCCGGTTGAGCAGGTTTTTCAGGCTCAGCAGGTTTTTCCGGTTGAGCAGGATTTTCCGGTTGAGCAGGTTTTTCAGGCTCAGCAGGTTTTTCAGGTTCAGCCGGTTTTTCAGGTTCAGCCGGTTTTTCAGGTTCAGCCGGTTTTTCAGGTTCAGCCGGTTTTTCAGGTTGAGCCGGTTTCTCAGGTTCAGCTGGCTTTTCAGGTTGAGCCGGTTTCTCAGTCTCAGCTGGTTTTTCAGGTTGAACTGGATTTTCAGGTTGAGCCGGTTTCTCAGGTTCAGCCGGATTTTCAGTCTCAGCTGGTTTTTCAGGCTGGGTTGCTTCGAGCTTGCTGATTTTTTCGAGAGCAGTTTCTAGCGCTTGATTGACTGCTTCCTGAGTTTTAGCTTCTTGGATTGCAGCAATGGCTTGGTCAGCAATTTCTAATAATTTCTTCTTAGCTTCCTTGTTGGATCCAAGCTCAGCGACTTTTTTCTCGATAGCTTTTGTCAAGCTGTCCATAGCCTTATCATATTCAATTTCCGGTTGTTTTGGTTCAGCCGGTTTTTCAGGTTGAGCCGGTTTCTCAGTCTCAGCTGGTTTTTCAGGTTGAGCCGGTTTCTCAGGTTCAGCCGGATTTTCAGGCTCAGCTGGTTTTTCAGGCTGGGTTGCTTCGAGCTTGCTGATTTGTTCGAGAGCAGTTTCTAGCGCTTGATTGACTGCTTCCTGAGTTTTAGCTTCTTGGATTGCAGCAATGGCTTGGTCAGCAATTTCTAATAATTTCTTCTTAGCTTCCTTGTTGGATCCAAGCTCAGCGACTTTTTTCTCGATAGCTTGTGTTAAGCTGTCCATAGCCTTATCATACTCAATTTCCGGTTGTTTTGGTTCAGCTGGTTGCTCAGGCTGGTCAGGTTTCTCAGGTTCTTCTGGCTGTTCCGGTTGCTCTGGACTAGGTTCCTCTTGTCCTCTTTGATAGTTCTCATCCTTGGATAGGATATCTTGTAGGGCACTGACCGTCAACATGACTTCTTGAACATTCACTGCATCAGCACTGAGTTGGTTTCTCAATTTTTCTAGATTTGCTTGGAAAGCTTGGCGTGCAGTAGCCGTATTTTTCAAGCCTGCTGGGTCAAAGTTGGACAAATCATCCTTCCATTTAGAGATAGACTGGATGATATCTGCCTTGCTGTAGAGTTCGCTACCTTCGCCACGAGTGATGAATTGGTCCACTTGAATACCGATATTTTGAGACAAATCGTTTCGATCAGGATCTAGTTGAAGGGTGACTGCGTGCAAGTTTTCGTCCAGACCTTTTAGGCTAACCAGAGTTTGATTGCCTTGGCGTTGGGCTGCACGACCGCTAAAGTATTTCTTGCCATCAATAGTTGAAGCATTTCCCATGCCATCTTGGTAAGGAACTTCTTTGCCATCTAGGAAGACTTTGTAGATGCCATGATTTGGATCGACATAGCCCTTGATATCAAGTCCAGTACCGTAGAAGTAGGCTGTGACAGTTGTCTTTTTCTTTTGCTCATCGGTTAAGCGGCCAAAGGAAGCCCAAGACTCAGTCTTTTGGTATTTGTCTGCCGAATTGGTTTCATGGTGCCAGCCAGGACTGTAATCCAACTGACTAGCTTGGTCATCATAACTTGTTTGGTCCTTGATCAGCAATTCAGCTTTCATCACTTGGATGGTTGCATCGGTAGCGAAACCGAGCAGGGCACCATCAGTGACAGAAGTGAGCTTGGCTTTGAAGTCAAAGATAGAGTCGGCTTGTTCTGTAAAGTCAATCGTTGGGATGGTAACAGTCTTTTCTGTTTCTCCATCTTTAAAGGTCACATCTTGAGTTGTATCTTGGTAAACTTTACCGTGGACTCCAGTTCCAGGTTCTGTGATGAAGCGAACAGTAGCAGTCCCCTTGCTTCCACCAACACGTTTAATCTTAACAGTGACGGTTTTTCCTTTTTCGACTTCGTAGTTGGTAGACTCGAGTTCAAACATCCCTTTACTATCATTATTTAGGGTGTAGATTCCTTCAGTAGCAATTGGTTCGCCTGTTTTATTTACAAGAGTAATAGTGTGTTGGCCTGGTGCTAAATCACCTGTCTCAAAGACTTTTTGGCTGCGTTTACGGCTAGCATTCTTAGTTTGCACATCTGCAACCTTTTGACCATCAACGTAGACGGACATTTCTCCATGACCAGGGTCGACTGTAGAGACGACATAGGCCTTGGTTCCTGTGAAGGTATAGCTGACTTTGGCATCTTTTTGATTGGTCCACATAGAAGTGCCACGAACACCTTCAGATTCATTGTACCAAGTTGTTCCGGCTGTATCTGCCGTTGTGTTTGAGTGGTATTCAAGTCCAAGAGGATAGCCATCTGTCTTTTCAATGCTGCTTGGTGTCTTGTAGACTGAGAAGTTAGTCAAGATTGGAGTTGCTTGAGCACCAGTGATGGTTACACGAATTTTTTGTGCCTCTACAGGCTTGCCTTGAACCAAGCGACGGTAACCAACGGTCGAACCTTCGCCGTATGTCACCCAACGTCCGTTGATTTCAACTTCAATCTTGAAACCAGAGATACGTTGACCTTTGGCGATATCTTCCTTGAGTTCAACGACGTCAAAGCGTCTCTTTTGCCCCAAATCGACTGTAAAGCTACCGGTTGTGGCATCATTTGAGAGCGCCCAGCTGGTGTCATCTTTACCGTCTGTGAGGTGGCTTTCCTTGTAGAGGTGGTTTTGACGAGTCGAACTTGCTGTTACGGTGGCACCTTTGGCAAAGTCAGTCGCATACATTTGGTCTAGGGTTGCTTTGAATTCCTTCAAGCGAGCCACATCCGCATCTGCAAATTTTCCTTCTTTATTTGGTGGAATATTGAGAAGGAGTGGGGTTCCACGACCAACGGACTTGAAGTAGATGTCCATCAACTCTTTGAGTGATTTTGGCTGTTGGTTGTCATGGTAGAACCAGCCTGAACGGATCGAAACATCAGCTTCCCCTACAGAATACATATCACCATCTGGGTCACCATGGTTGAGGTATTCATTTTTCACATCGTCTGTGATGTTGGCCCTTTTGACTTTATGCCATACAGGGTCACCTGCGATTCCCCGTTCATTTCCGATCCAGCGAACGCTTGTCGGCTGAGCAGAGAAGATAGCGATATCTCCTTCAGCTTCTTTGATGTATTTGAACCATTCATCAAAGGTATAGGTTACTTTTTGGGCACCGCTACCACGCGCACCGTCCATCCAAACCTCGATAAATTTCCCTTTGTTACCGTATTTCGGATTACCAAGGATTTCTTTCAGTTGGTTGAGATAGTATTGGTTGTATTCTTTTTCGGTTGCAACATGGTATTTAGGATGATTGGCATCCCATGGTGATAGGTAAACACCCATGTTCATGTCGTACTTGCTAGCAGACTTGGAAACTTCTTCGAGAAGGTCACCCTTTCCATCTTTCCATGGGCTAGCAGCTACGGTATGGTTGGTGTATTTAGATGGGTAAGCAACGAATCCGTCGTGGTGTTTAACAACCATAATGGTTCGTTTGAAGCCCGTTTCCTTCAGAGTGCGAATCCACTGGTCAGTATCCAAGTTGGTTGGATTGAAGTATCGAGGGTCTTCTTTCCCATTTCCCCATTCAGAATTGGTATAGGTGTTCATTCCGTAGTGGATGAAGGCTGCCAATTCTTCCTTGTGGTAATCGAGTTGAGCCTTGCTTGGGAGAGGTCCATGATTGCCAATCTCAGTTTCTTTATCTTCTGGATGAGCAACTGGTGGAGTCGGAGTCGTTGGATTAGCCGTATCAGCGACTGGCTCGTATTCAAAGACGACCTCATTCACCCCTTTTTGCTGGATAGTTGCTTCCAAGTTAGCCTTGACTGGACGGTAGCCAGCAATGTCTTTTGCATGGAAGGTGTTGACAAAGGAAACATCATACTCTTGGCCGTCATTGTTATCAACTGTCGCTTCCGCTAGTTCAGTAGTTGTTCCTTTTTGACGGTAGTAAACTTTGAAGGAGCCTTTGTTGACTTTATAGACCACCTTGATGACACGTGTACCGGCAGGCGCTTTGCTGACAACATTGTGCTCTTCAGTCCAAGTATCTTTTAGCTGTTTATTGACTGCTACGCCATCAATGGATACAATTTCGTATTTGTCTTTATTCTTCTGGTAGAAGTCCGTTTTCTCGATTTCTTTTTTGAAATTATAGTCAAATGGCGAATCAACAGCTGTCTGTTCGATGAAGGTGTCATTATCTTTGACAGGATTTCCTTCTTCGTCTTCGTGTTGGATAACCACACGGCCGTACTCAACTCCCTTGGTCAAGGTAGCGATCCCATCTTGGTTGAAGGAATATTCGTTGCTTCCGATAACAGCTGTTTCGTTCCGAAGCATACGCCCTTCATCAGTAAAGTAGTAACGATTTCCGTTGTCTCCCTGGTACCAGCCTTTCACACCATACTTGGCAATCATGTCCTTAACCCATTTCAGTTGTTCAGGTGAAAGGACGAGTCCGCCACCAAAGCGATCCTTTTCAGCGACACCATTGTCAACGGTTCCGTGTTGGTGAACACCCAGAACTTTTCCTTGGCTATCGACAATCCCGCCACCAGACAAACCAGATACAGAAGTGGTTTTGTAGGTGATACCAGTCGTTCCCTTATCATCATAGGACTCAACAGATCGGATGGTCCCATCTGCCTTGTAAAGCTGACCAGCTAGGATAGGTTGTTTCAGTTCTTTTGAGCTCGAGTCAGTTGGGTAGCCAATCGTACTGATGGCTTCTCCCGGCTGATGTGTCTTGTGCTCCGCTAAAGGCGCAAAGGTTGCTGCTTTGTTTGGACTAGCAATCGGAAGAGGAATAGGAGCTTCTACAAGAGCAAGGTCGTTCTTATAACCTTTTCCAAACTCTTTCTGGTTCCAGAAATGGATGTCCTTTTCTCTGAATAAAACCGTAGTTCCAGAAGATGGCAGTGAGTTTTTCTTTTCGCTGTTTGAACCAACGTTATAGTAGAACTGGGCAGATTTTCCACCACGAATGTGACCTTCGCCAGTTTCTTTATTGGCCTCTAGGAAATTATGAGCAACGGTAAGGATCAGGTTAGGGGCTACGAAGATACCTGAGCCTGAAACGAGGTAGCGTTGTTCCCCTGCGTTGTAAGTGCTGTAAACCATAGTAGCAGCAGTAGCAGGTTGTCCCTCGTAGTTGATGTGTTTGAGGTCTTGTCCACCGTTAATGATGGCACGGTTTCCGTTCTCAGCTTCTTTTGGAGCTTCTTCCTTGTCCTTTAGAATGCTCTTAGTTTCTACTTTTGGACTAGCTTTCTGGTCAACGATAGTAGTCGTATCGAGTTCTTTGACAGGTGTGTCGGGATAGGCGCGGTCCTGAATGTCTTCAGGGAGCAAGTCAGCACTGTTGGTATCGGCAATAGGTGTTTCTTGTTTTTCAGCTTCTACACGGCCTTCTTCTTTGACTGGTTCAACCTTGGTCTCTTCTATATCTGCGACTTGTTTCATTTGCTGATCTAAATTGGATGTCGTGGTAGGAGACGTTTCGTCTGCACGCACAGTTCCAGAAGCAAAAAATGCCAGTCCGACGATAACAGATGCCACACCTACAGTCAACTTCCGAATGCTAAATGTTTGCCCTTTTTCAAAAAGGTATCGATTCATAATATACTCCTAGTTTTTAGAAAGGCAGTCAGCTACTGCCCAAGCCCAAGTCTGACTTGGTTGCAACTTGATTTAATGAAAAAACTCTCTGATAATTTGTAAGCCACCTTACCTCCTGTTTATAAAGCGCTTTCATTTTAAGATAAAAAAATTTAAAAGGTCATTTCTCCCTTAAAATGACTGAAAACTTTTAATATAACAAATATACTAAATTAATGAAAGAATTGCAATAGCAAAAAGCAAAAAAATAAATATAAATTAAAGAAAATCAGTTACTTTTTAAAGAAAAAACGCATCCTTTCAGGGCTCAAACTAAATGAAAGGATACGTTTTAAAAAGAAATTAAAGTATTTTTTGAAGAGACTCTTGGATGGTTTGGGGGTCTGTTTTAGAAGAGAAGCGCTCAAGGACCTGCCCATCTCGACCAATGAGAAACTTAGCAAAATTCCATTCGATTCGTTTTCCTAGCGGGCCAGACTTCTGGTCTTTTAGCCAAACATAAAGAGGATCTGCCTCCTTGCCGTTGACCTTGATCTTGGCAAAGCGAGGGAAAGTGGTCTGATAGTGTAGGCTACAGAAACTATTGATTTCCTCAGCGCTGCCGGGTGCTTGTCCCATAAACTGATTGCAAGGGAAATCTAATATTTCGAAGCCCTGATCTTGATAGCGTTCATAGAGTTCTTGAAGCCCCTGGTACTGGGGCGTTAAACCACATCCGGTAGCAGTGTTGACAATCAAGAGAACCCTGCCACGATAGCTCTCCAAGGGAGTTGCTTGGTTATTTTGGTTCAAAACGGAAAAATCATATATACTGGTCATGAGGGCCTCTTTTCTTTTTCTACATTGTAACAGTTTTTACCTTTTTCGTCGAGTTGGATGAGAGAAGTTGTCAAAATAATACACAATTGTACATAAATCAGGACAAAATGATGCTCCTTTTATGAAACATGGTATAATAGGCCTATATAGCTAAATGTAGTGTACCTATCACTAGGGAATGAGAAAAAGGATAAAACAGCCATGTCAACAGTAAAAAGTGATCTAAATATTGCGCAAACATATGCGACTCAGCTGAAAAATGCTTGTCAATCTTTAACAGCGATCGCTGCGGCTAGTCAGGATGACTTAACGACCCTTCAAGGGAATAACAAGGCCCATCAATGTCTGACAAAGGATCAAAATCTAGCTAGTCAGATAATAGCCGCTGTCACCCTAACTTCCGAACGACTTCACTCTGTAGCGAGCGATTTTGAAGCGCTAGATAAGGCTGCTGCCAATGGTTTTAGGAGTCATACATGAGCACGTTAGATGAGTTGAAGAAAAGAGAGCGAGACCTCTTGTACCAGCTAGAAGACAATGGAAAAGAGAACTACCGCACCAAAGCACTGATAGAAACCTTTGAAGGATATGATAGAGCTAGCCACCGTTATCAAAGTGATTTGTGGGAGGCGGCCTATCAGAGCCGATATGCAGGGCAGTTGGAAGAAACGCTCCTGCAAAGAAACCAACTTAAAAACCAAATCTTTGAGGACCTCAGCTATCACATGGATGATTTGAAAAAAGAAAAATTCCGGTTAGAGGGAGACTTGGATGCGGTTTACTATGAAAGACGCAAGGAACTAGAAAGAGAGGAGGAGAAACGACATGGGCATTGATATGTATTTGGAACAATCACAACTACAAAGTTCAAGTGTAGCGACCATGTGTCAATCTCAGGTGGAGGCTTATCAAGACTTGCAATTAGCCATCCAAAAGTTTTCAGAGGATACGGAGAGTCTAAAGGGCGACGCTTATGATTCGGCTAGAAGTTTTTTTGCAAGTGTCTTGCTACCCTTGAGCAAAGGGGGACAGCTCTATGCCGAAACCTTCTCTCAAGCCATCAAGAAATTACCAGCAGACTACCAAAGTATGGTCGACAGCAAGAGTTGGCGCGAGGATGATCTGCTTGATAAGATCCGTCAGGAAGAGCAAATGATCGCCTATCTAGATGAAGTCAACCAATCCCTTTCTTCCTTGACCATGGATAGCGAAGAAAAAGGGAGATTGAGACGTAGTAATGTGGAGCTCATGAGAGGACACCACGCGAATAAACGTGTCTATGAAACGATTTTGAAAGACCTGCGTGCCTATGATAGCTACTCAGGAGGACTGTTCGATGATCTAGACAGTATTGACGTGCAGTTGAGTCGCGGACTGGCCCAGATCGAATCGAGCTGGGATGCAAAGAAAGGCGTCTTTAAAGTCCCATCTGACCTGACTTGGGCCAACTACCTGACTGCCTATGCTGATACAAAGGACTTGCAACTCAGCCGTCAAGAGAAGGCCTTTGTCCAAACCATGATGGCGGAATACGGCTTTGACGCAGAGACAGCCCAACAGCTTTTGACCATCAAGCAAGGGATAGACAAGAAGTTCCCAACCTCTAGCCAAGAGTTCCGTGACTATATCTTTTTGCGAGTCATCGGTGCAGCAAACTATGATGGGTTTCAGTGGAACGAAACTGCGGGTCATTTGAAAACTTATTTTTATAATGTGACTGTTGGTAGCTCGATTACAGGAAAATCAAGAACAGTAGAAAAACCGCTTCTTGAAATTTTTAAAGAACTTGGAATTGAAGATGCAAAAGATGCAAAAAAATTGCTTTATAATCTTAGATTGCAGCATGAGATGGCGGGTGGGGAATATAGAAATACAAAGAGTTTAAAAGAAAATGATCCTAAACTATATCAGAATTATAAAGATAAGTATGAAAAAGTTTATGGCAAAAATAATAAATTTGACCAATTTTGGGATAGAAAACTAAAGGCTTATTCTAACAATGGAGCAGGTCACGCAGACTTTACCCACCAGTCCATTACCATGGCTACTCATCTGAATCCTAGCAGTTTCCAATCATCCGATTTCTATGGCGGTAGAGAGCGTGTCAAGGACCTTTCTGGCTGGGAGGGAGACACAACATTTAATGCAAACGATATGAAGCCAAGCATCGGCGAGGATGATTACAAGGCGGATTTGGACTCGGTTAACCTCATCGGCCGTATGCAGAAGGGACAATCCTATGATCAAGCAATCTCTTCTTACTATGCTGACCTTCAAAAGGATTCGACTCTTAGAGAAAGAGAATTCTTAAAAAATAAGGATTGGAAAGAAGTTAGAAGTACTATTTATGCTAGCATCCTTCCATTAGAGGTTATGGAAAAAGGTGAAGACGCCATTAAAGCATATATCGAAAGTAACTATCCAGAAGTATCGACATTTTTAAATCGCTTGGAAGCCATGGCGGAGTAGGAGAATGATGATGAAGAAAATATTCAGTATATTAGCTTTAGTCTTACTAGTTGTATTATTTTGTTTTTACTTTTTTCCTAAACAACCTAAAAATATTTTTGATGAAATCTACCAGGAGACAGAGAAAACATATCGCTCAAATAATATTTTAAGGCATATAGATGGGTTTAAAATCAGAGCAGTTTGGCCAAGTGATGACCCTAATATTTTGTATACTCCGTTCGGATTATACAACAAAGAGAAAACACCATCAGATTATTCTGAGATAGAAATTGGGTTTAATTTTGAATATACATCTCAATTAAGCTCCGTTACATTTGAGAGGCAAGTAGGACCAAACACGAGAGTTAGGATATGGAATAAATATACTTATCAAGACCGTACTTTAAAAAAATCTGTGAGAGTAGTTTTAAAGAAAGCAGATACGGAAACTTATATCGAAGACGAAGCTCAGGTGAAATCCTACCTAGAGCAGTATGGTATCACTGCCAAGGATTTGGATTCTTATTACGACGAAATCGTAAATCAGAAAGTCCTGAAAGATTGGTGCTCGATTTATGACAGTAAATACTCGCCAAGCAATTATGGCGAGGTGAAAGTCGAAACCCAGTGGGAGAATTGGTGACAATATGAAGAAAACACTCGGTTTAGTAGCCTTATTCGTGATAATCGTATCATCTTGTTTTTACTTTTTTTCTAAACAACCTAAAAATATTTTTGATGAAATCTACCAAGAAACGGAGGAGACTTATCGGTCAAATAATATTTTAAGAAACATAGATGGGTTTAAAATCAGGGCCGGTTGGCCAAGTGATGACCCCAATATATCCTATACTCCTTTTGGAAAGTATGAAACTCTGCCCAAAGGATATAGTGACATAACCATTAACCTTAATTTTGGAGAAGGGATAAAGGGGGTGTTGATTCTTTTTGAAAGAAAGACTGATTCGAATATTACCCTATGGTATTCGGTGCACTATAACATAAAAAAGAAAGTACTCAAAAAGGAGCTTGCGATTTTTGAAGAGCCAAGGAAGCCAGGTCAATTTATTGATGATGAAGAAAAAGTAAGAGAATATTTAAGAAAAAATAATATTTCCAAAGAAGAATTAGAGAAAGACTTCGACGAAATCGTCAATCAGAAAGTTTTAAAAGACTGGTGCTCTATTTATGACAGCAAGTACTCGCCAAGCAATTATGGCGATGTCAAGGTTGAAACCCAGTGGGAGAATTGGTGATAGGTTGTACAGATTTTACTTATAGGTAAATTTCACTGTTGATAAGGAATTTATTGAAGAAACTAATTTTGAGCTATGGAAACAGTATGAATGTTATTATGATAACGAAATTGATGATTGGGTGGTTATATGTGAAATAAAATCACGTTGATATTAAAATAGAATGGGGAAATCTAAAACTGTAATTATTATGAAGATTAATAAAATATTTAAATATATCTCGTTACTTATAGCACTAATACTGCTGCCATTCTTTTGGAAAATTATGGTTAGTGAGGTTATTTCTATTAATTTGAAAGCTTCTCAGGGAAATTTATTTATATTAACTTTCATATTTTGGTTAGAAATACTTTTATTATTGGTAATATATGACCTAGTAATTTTTAACTTATATAGTATTATACGCTATTATTTGAGAGAACTGGGTGAATTGGCAGTAAGAACGAAAAAAGTAAGCTGTGCACTTTACATAATTAGATTGAACTATTATTTTCTAAGACTAAGCCGATTATTGCGATTAGGTTGGGTAACTTATGATAGTGACGAAAAAAGTTTGGTATGGATAGGAATATCTAAACTCACATTGACTAAACTAATGTTTAACATATTTAAGATTATAATAAGTATACCTATGCTGTTGGCATTTTTATCCGCTTGCTTTTCATTGAAAATATTGAGGGTAGATATTACCTATTATTTATCTAAGTTTCAAGAAATTTTGATAAGTATATTGCAAATAAAAGTAAATGTTAGTGATATCTTTTTGAGTTTGCCAGCTATTGTGGCTTTAGTGACAATATTACCGACAGTTTTCTTCTTCTATTTCTATAGTCAAAAACGTGATGTTAGAAAAGTGATTGATAAGGAAAATGGTCAATATTTTGAAGAAGTTATCTTACTGTTTGAAAAATTGTTGATTTGGGTCAATCATCATATTTACCAGATATCTAAAAATTTTGATTATGTTATTAATTGTCAAGATTCGATTATTGAAATGTTTTTAGAAAAGAAAATTCCTAATTATATGTCTTTAACTGAGAAAAGATATTATAGACCAAAAGGAATTGAGGGATTTAGTTTTTTAGATATAGCTAATTTAAGTGAATTAGAAGAAATTGTTACTAAATTGACGAGTGATAGATTAATTAAATTTACACGTATATTCTCGGTTAATCGATTTGATATCTGGCAATTCTATTTGAGGGATTTTAATTCATTAAGCGAAGAAAAGGAAATCGAAAAATTATTCTACACCCAAAAAGGGATGGCTTCTAAATTAGCAAATTATTGCACGTATCCAGATGATGTTACTAAAGATAAATTAGAACAGGAGAGAAAAAATGAGCGATTGTACTTATCTTGGTCTATTTATACTGATTTAGAGCTATTATATAGGTTAATGAGAATGAGAAACTCATTAAGATCATATCTTTATTCTTCAAGGATGGAGCGATTAATACTAAAAGTATTGAATAAAGATAAGTAGTTACGTTTCATAGTTTAATTACAGAGTTAATCTTTTGATTTTATATATTAGTGATAGAAGAAATACGTCAAGTGTGTATCTTTACTAGTGAAATCTTGGGTAAATAACTAAGCATTGGAGGGATGACTGCAAGGCAGACTTGGATTCTTATTACGACGAAATCGTCAACCAGAAAGTCTTGAAAGACTGGTGTTCCATTTATGACAGCAAGTACTCGCCAAGTAACTATGGTGAGGTCAAGATTGAAACCCAGTGGGAGAATTGGTGACGAGGGTCAGTAGATATTTTGGAAAATATCCTATGAATTGAAGAGGAAACCCCACCTAGAACGAACTAGGTGGGATTCTTTGCCTATAAAATGAGAAATTAGCGAATCTTGCTCTATTTTTTAACGTGTTCCGATAAAAAGGCATAGGTCATGGTTCCAAAGATGGCACCAATTCCCAAACTCAAGATTAGTAAAGGGAGCGTTTTATCGAAATGGAAGAGATTGTCCCAAAAGGTATTGAGGGGAAGACGCTGAACAAAGAGTTTGTGAAAGGCTGATAAGACAAACAAGCCAATTGGAATACTGATGAATACACCCCAACTACGAAGGTTGATTTGACTTTTGCTGTAGCTTTTGTGATGGATTTCGGACGGGTCATCCTTGTCCAAATGTAAGTTGCGAACTGCTAGTCTCGCCCTAGATGCGAGGACGAAGATAAGTCCAAAATAGAGGTAGGGCATGGCATCTCGAACCAACTCTATGAAGCGTCCAAATAGGAGATAGAACAAGAAGAGTAGGAGAGAGGAGTATACGATTTGGATCAAGGCACGGGCACAAGCCTTGTAAATCATCTCTTGGCGGCATTCATCAAAGGGGCCTTGTATGTGAAAGAATAGTTTGAGTAATCGAGTGGTGAGATCTTCTTTTTTCATGGGAGTAACCTCCTAAATGAGCGATTTTTGATTGATTTCTTTAAAGAGTTGATAGAGAGTATAGAAGTAAACCAAACTAAAAATGATACAGATTATTAGAAATACCAGGTATCTCCAATCCATAGGATTTGTTAAAAGTTGTGGAAAGGATACGAGGATAAAACAGAGAGATGCGTTTAGAAGACGTATTTTTTTTGATTGGATTTTCTGGGATCTCTGTCCCTTGTTCAATACAGGAAGGAATAAAAGAAAGAAAATCAAGAAAGGATGCTCAATATGTCCAGAAAGTAGGAAAAAGGTAACAAAGATACTGATAAAAACATGACTGATCAGTAGTCTAGCTAGTGCTTTCATAAGGTACCTCCTAGTCGTCTTCTTGGTCTTTCTTGGCCTTTTGAATGCGAAGAGAGACAATAATTTGTATGGCCACTCCGAAGAAGAGGGTAGCTAGGATAGTTGATACAAAATGCCCTGTATTTAAAAGAGAACCAAGATAATCCTTGCTATCATCGGTTAGGACATTCAGAAGCGGTATTCCAAAGAACATGCCCATGCCATAGATTAGACCGGCTTTTAGACCCGGAAAATGTAGTTGTTTACTTTCTTTTTGACTCAGCATTTCGGGATCAATAGCTGTGATGCCCGTTTTCTTGGTTTGAGAGACTACATAGAGGGCAGCCATCATCGAAATGCCAAACACCACAAGAGGATAACCGATAGCGACAATTTGCGGGTATTTATAAGCAAGGACAAAGGGGATGAGGTTGCCAAATATCATCAGATAAAAGAGAACAATAAAGACTTGATTCCCGATACGATCGGCCTCGCGCCGTTTGTGTTCGTCAAGGGGGCCAGAAATGCCGTATGTGCGTTTGATAAGTTTGTCAGTGAGAGTTTCTTTTTTCATTTGTTTGCTCCTTTTTTAAAAATCGTCTTCCCAAAAGAGGCTATTGAGGTCAGTTTGGAGGCTGCGGGCGAGATTGAGACAGAGTTCCAGGGTTGGATTGTACTTGTCATTTTCAATCATGTTGATAGTCTGTCTCGAGACACCGATATCTTTGGCGAGTTCGAGCTGGGAAATGCCCAGTTCCTTGCGGAATTCTTTCACACGATTCATAGGATCTCCTTTCTGATGTGTCGTATATATTTGACTATATTATATTCTTTCGGGGATGAGATGTCAAGTATACATGACATATTTTTGAGAATTTTTTTCGAAGAAACTTAGCCTTGTCTGACAAGTGCAAGCTGGTCAGATTTGTGGTAAAATAGATAAGATATGACAAAAGAATTTCATCATGTAACGGTCTTGCTTCATGAAACGATTGATATGCTTGACGTAAAACCTGACGGTATCTACGTTGATGCGACTTTGGGCGGAGCAGGCCATAGCGAATATTTATTAAGTAAATTGAGCGAAAAAGGGCATCTCTATGCCTTTGACCAGGACCAGAATGCTATTGACAATGCGCAAAAACGGTTGGCGCCCTATATCGAAAAGGGGATGGTAACCTTTATCAAGGACAACTTCCGTCATTTGCAGGCACGTTTGCAGGAGGCTGGTGTCCAGGAAATTGATGGAATTTGTTATGACTTGGGAGTGTCCAGTCCTCAGCTAGATCAGCGTGAACGTGGCTTTTCTTATAAAAAGGATGCGCCACTGGATATGCGGATGAATCAGGAAGCTAGTCTGACGGCCTATGAGGTGGTCAATCATTATGACTATCATGACCTGGTTCGGATCTTTTTCAAGTATGGTGAGGATAAATTTTCTAAACAGATTGCCCGTAAGATTGAGCAAGCGCGTGAGGTGAAACCCATTGAGACGACGACGGAGTTGGCAGAGATTATCAAGTCGGCCAAGCCTGCCAAGGAGCTCAAGAAAAAGGGACACCCTGCCAAGCAGATTTTTCAGGCTATCCGAATCGAAGTCAATGATGAGCTGGGCGCTGCAGATGAATCTATCCAGCAGGCCATGGACATGCTGGCTCTGGATGGTAGAATTTCGGTCATTACCTTCCATTCGCTGGAAGATCGCTTGACCAAGCAATTATTCAAGGAAGCTTCAACAGTGGAAGTTCCCAAAGGCTTGCCCTTCATTCCAGATGACCTTAAGCCCAAGATGGAATTGGTATCCCGTAAGCCAATCTTGCCAAGTGCTGAAGAGCTAGAAGCCAACAATCGTTCGCATTCAGCCAAGTTGCGCGTGGCTAGAAAAATTCACAAGTAAGAGGAAAAACATGGCAGAAAGAATCGAAAAAACAAGCCAGTTATTGCAAACGAAGTTTAAAGGTTTTTCACGTGTGGAAAAGGCCTTCTATGTTTCGATTGCTGCAACAATGATTATTCTGGCAGTCAGCGTTGTGTTTATGCAGACCAAGCTACTACAAGTTCAGAATGAATTGACCAAGGTCAATGCTCAAATCGAAGAAAAGAAAACCGAGCTAGACGATGCCAAGCAAGAGGTCAATGAATTGATTCGTTCAGAACGTTTGAAAGAGATTGCAAACTCCAAGGATTTGCAGCTGAATAACGAAAATATCCGAGCAGCGGAGTAAGAAATGAAACAGTGGAAAGAAAAAATCATCCGTTATGCCGTTCGTAACCGTAAATCTCCAGAAGAAAATCGTCGAAGAGTAGGGAAAAGCCTGAGTTTATTGGCTGTCATACTCTTCGCTGTCTTTTTGGTGAACTTTGCGGTTATTATCGGAACGGGTAAAAAATTTGGTAAGGATTTGGTTCAAGAGGCCAAAAAGGTTCACCAAACAACCAAGACGATTCCAGCCAAGCGGGGGACCATCTACGATCGTAATGGAACGCCTATTGCTGAGGATGCGACTTCTTATAATATCTATGCTGTTATTGACAAGACCTACAAGTCAGCAACAGGCAAAATTCTCTATGTAGAAGATTCTCAATTTAATAAGGTAGCTGAAATTTTCCATAAATACCTCGATATGGAGGAGTCTTATGTCAAGGAACAACTTTCTCAGCCAGATCTAAAACAGGTGTCTTTTGGTACCAAGGGAAATGGGATCACCTATGCCAATATGATGGCTATTAAAAATGACCTTAAAACAGCTGGCGTTGAGGGAGTTGACTTTACAACTAGCCCTAACCGTAGTTATCCCAATGGACAGTTTGCTTCTTCCTTTATCGGTTTAGCGCAACTCCATGAAAATGAGGATGGGACCAAACGTTTGATTGGGACATCTGGATTGGAGAGTTCTTTAAATAACATTCTGGCGGGTACAGATGGGATCATCACCTATGAGAAAGATCGTCTGGGAAATATTGTTCCGGGTACAGATCAAGCTTCTCAACAAACAGTAGATGGAAAGGATGTGTACACAACCCTTTCTAGTCCCTTGCAATCCTTTATGGAAACCCAGATGGATGCCTTCCAGGAAAAAGTAAAAGGCAAGTATATGACGGCTACCTTGGTTAGCGCTAAAACAGGGGAAATCCTGGCTACGACCCAACGGCCGACCTTTAATGCAGATACCAAGGATGGCATCACAAAAGACTTTGTCTGGCGTGATATCCTCTATCAAAGTAACTACGAACCAGGATCAGCCATGAAGGTCATGACGTTAGCTTCTTCTATTGACAACAATACCTTCCCAGGTGGAGAATACTTCAATAGCAGTGAATTAAAAATAGCGGATGCGACGATTCGAGATTGGGATGTTAATGATGGTTTGACTACTGGTGGGATGATGACTTTCTCACAAGGTTTCGCTCACTCCAGTAATGTTGGAATGAGTCTACTTGAACAAAAAATGGGAGATGCGACTTGGCTCGATTATCTCAATCGCTTTAAGTTTGGGGTGCCGACGCGTTTTGGTCTGACTGATGAGTATTCAGGTCAATTGCCTGCAGATAATATTGTTAATATTGCCATGAGTGCATTTGGTCAGGGGATTTCTGTAACGCAGACCCAGATGCTACGTGCTTTTACAGCTATTGCCAACGATGGGGTTATGTTGGAACCAAAATTTATCAGTGCCCTCTATGATCCAAATGACCAGTCTGTTCGTAAGTCTCAAAAGGAAATCGTCGGAAATCCTGTGTCAAAAACAGCAGCGTCCTCTACTCGGGAGCACATGGTCATGGTCGGAACAGATCCTGTCTACGGTACCATGTACAACCACAGTACAGGAAAACCAAATGTCAATGTTCCAGGTCAGAATGTCGCTCTGAAATCAGGGACTGCTCAGATTGCCGATGAGAAGAATGGGGGCTACCTGACAGGTGAAACCAACTATATCTTCTCTGTTGTGTCGATGCATCCTGCAGAGAATCCTGACTTTATCCTCTATGTGACGGTGCAACAGCCTGAACATTATTCAGGTATCCAATTGGGAGAATTTGCCAACCCAATCTTGGAGCGGGCTTCAGCTATGAAAGAATCCCTCAATCTTCAGTCAACTGCCAAGAGCTTGGATCAGGTCAGCAAGACAACAAGCTATGCCATGCCAGCTACCAAGGACTTTACGCCGGGTGACCTAGCAGAGGAATTGCGTCGTAACCTTGTCCAACCAATCGTTATCGGAACAGGAACCAAGATCAAGGAACTCTCGGTTTCTGAAGGAGATAATTTGGAAGCCAATCAGCAGATCTTGATCCTGTCTGATAAGGTCGAAGAAATGCCTGATATGTACGGCTGGACAGATGAAAATGTGCAAACATTTGCCAAATGGCTGAATATAGAAGTCGAGTGGGAAGGTAGTGGCAAAACGGTCAAGAAACAAAGTGTCCGTGCCAATACAGCCCTCAAAGACATTAAAAAAATGAAAATAACTTTAGGAGATTAAGATGATTAGTTCCATTAGTGCTGGAGTTCTAGCCTTTCTATTGACCTTGATAGGTATTCCAGCCTTTATCCGATTTTATCGAAAAGCACAGATTACAGGTCAGCAGATGCACGAGGATGTCAAGCAACACCAAGCTAAAGCTGGGACTCCAACCATGGGAGGTCTTGTCTTTCTTATCGTTGCAGTTGTTGTGAGCTTTCTGGTTGCTCTCCTTACCCAACAATTGACCAACAATGTAGGCATGATTTTGTTTATCTTGGTTTTGTATGGTTTGGTAGGTTTTTTGGATGATTTCCTCAAGGTCTTTCGTAAGATTAACGAAGGCTTAAATCCCAAGCAAAAACTTGCTCTCCAGCTGCTTGGAGGAGTGATTTTCTACCTCTTTTATGAGCGTGGTGGCGACATGCTTTCGGTCTTTGGCTACCAAGTTCATCTGGGAATTTTCTATATTTTCTTTGCCCTTTTCTGGCTAGTTGGCTTTTCAAATGCGGTGAATCTGACGGACGGGATTGACGGCTTAGCAAGTATTTCCGTAGTGATTAGCTTATCGGCCTACGGTGTGATTGCTTATATGCAAAATCAACTGGATATCCTTCTTGTGATTCTTGCTATGATTGGTGGTTTGCTAGGTTTCTTCGTCTTTAACCACAAGCCTGCCAAGGTCTTTATGGGAGATGTGGGAAGTTTGGCTCTAGGTGGGATGCTGGCAGCAATCTCTATGGCCCTCCATCAAGAATGGACGCTTTTGCTGATTGGGATTATCTATGTTTTTGAGACAAGCTCTGTTATGATGCAGGTTACCTACTTCAAACTTAGTGGTGGAAAGCGTATTTTCCGTATGACACCTGTGCATCACCATTTCGAGCTTGGAGGATTCTCAGGCAAGGGCAATCCTTGGAGCGAGTGGAAGGTTGACTTCTTCTTTTGGGGAGTTGGGCTTCTAGCAAGTCTCTTGACCTTAACCTTTTTATACCTGCTGTAAACATAACTTTTGATGACAAAATAAAACAGGATGAAGGTGATCTTCATCCTGTTTTTGTGTGTTTAAAGGTTAGTTGGAGTCATCCTTTCTTCCTTTTAACATAAAAGTGGCTGTAAGGGCTAGGCTGAGTCCTGCTAAGAAGAGGAGTGGGTTGGACGCTTCTCCTGTTGCTGGAAGTTGTTCTTTAGGAGAATGATTTCCAGCTTTAGCAAGGCTAGGACTAGTTGAAGGTTGTTCAGCCTCGTGTGCCAAGGTTTCTGCATCTGAAGTACTTGGTTTTTCATCTGTACTAGGGGCTGTTCCAGCAGCTTGATAGACGACAGCATAGGTACTGAAATGACTAGTGATGAATTCTGCCTTTCCTTCTCGAACGTCGAAATCAAGGGCTTGCAACTCCTTGGTCGGAGTAATATAATAGACCTTTTCTACGCTAGCTGAAATAGGCAAGCGAACCAAGACAGAGCTTTTTGGCTGCAAACTATGATCTGTTGGATTTTTCAGTTGTAGGTCGTAAGCATCATAGGTCTTGCTAAAGAGTTCTTGAGCTAGGACACGTCGGCTAGAGATGTGAGAAATTCCTTCTAGGTCACTGACTCCACCAATAATTTCTACTCCAGTTTCCTTATCTTTTAAGACTCGAACTGGATAATCAGGAAGGCTAAGGGTTGGAGCAGCCTGATCCCCACTAGTTCCGATAGGCTCGGTGTACTCAGGTTTTTCAACAGTAGGAGCTTCCTCTTGCCCTGCCGTTCCGATCGGCTCAGTGTATTCAGGAATTGTCACTGTAGGTGGTTCCTCTTGCCCTGCCGTTCCGATAGGTTCGGTGTATTCAGGCTTTTCTACAGTAGGAGACTCTTCTTGCCCCGCCGTTCCGATAGGTTCGGTGTATTCAGGCTTTTCTACAGTGGGTGGCACTTCTTGCCCTGCAGTCCCGATAGGTTTAGTGTATTCCGGAATTTCAACAGTAGGAGCTGGTTCGTCTCCCTTACTTGTAGTTGGCTGGCTCTCGTCAACCTTCTTCTTATCTTTTTTAGTAAAGACAGCTACGACCGGGCTACTTGTGGTAGTTCCTTGAATGGCATAAGCTTCAATCGCTTTTCCAGTTTGTCGATCAGTAGCCTCAGGGATTGGCATTTGAACTTGATTGTCTTGGATTGATAGCACGGTCTGATCCCCACTTGTAACCAGATGCGTTTCGTCCACTTTGCGCAATACTAGAGGATCTTTGACACCTGGGAAAGTTACAGCGATGGCTTCCCAGTCTCCAGATGGTAGGGTTAAGGAAATTTCTTTGTCATTTTCCTTAAGAGGTGCGATACTTGGACTATCTATACCAATAGCAGGGGCTTTGATGATATCAAAGGAATCTAGAGAGATTTTCTTGCGACCTTCTGGCGAATCTGAGTCAACTTGTAATGTCAAGGTGTGCGGACCGTCAGTAAGGTTTGTAAATTCGCCAATAAAAGCTCTCTTTTCAGTTGCACCTGAAGTGTAGAAGTCTAGACTTGGCATTTCTTTGCCATCTAGTGTAACACGTGCTCGTCCAAGGGCAAGGCTCTTCAAGCCATAAATACGAATGCCCGTCCCTGTAAAGGAAATAGTTGCCTGAGCTTCTGAAGCCGCACTAGAGTCGCTGTTGTTAATATCAGCGTATTTTTCTGTACCACCGTAGAGTTCAGGGTCAGACCAGTCCTTAAACTGGGCACCATACTGGATGCGCGGGTCGCGATCATCCATCTTTTCAATCGTGTTGCCTGTTCCTGCTAGGACCTTGAAGTAGTCTAATGAAATTTTCGAGCGTTCACTTCCTCGTCCTTTGTGTTCACGTTTAACACTAAGAGTCAATGTGTGAGGTCCGTCTGACAATCCTGTAAAGCGACCGATGAGGCTGCCTTTTTCAGTTGCCCCAGCAGTATGGAAATCAAGTTCGCCAACTTCTTTGCCATCAATTTTAGCAGTAGCAAGACCTAGTTCGGACGATTTTAGTCCATAGATTTCGATGCCAACACCATTGAAAGGAATAGTAGCAGTCACGTCTTCGTCTGTGTAGTTTCCTTTTGAAAGATCAGCAAACTTCTCCGTTCCTCCAAATAATTCTGAGTCTGCCCAGTTTCCGAAGGCAGCTCCGTACTGGATGCGGCTATCTCGGTCGTCCATCAACTCGCTATAGGTTTCGACAGTGGCCTGTTCAGAGACTTGTGTAGAAACTTCGCCCAGCATAGCTTTGACCGTATAGGTATAGGAGAGTTGAGGATTGAGTGATCGGTCAATAAAGTGGGTTTGATTGGTTACAAATTCTCTGGTCGCAGAGGTTTGGTCAGACGCGTCTTTCACGAGTCTTTGGATGACATAGTGGGTAGCGCCTTCTACTTGGTTGAAGGTGAGTTCGGCAGTGACTCCATTTTGTCGAACTGCTGTCAGACTGGTTATGCGACCAGGGAAATGTTCAAAGGTAATGACATCACCTTTTTGTGTTGCCAGTTGGATGCGGTCATCTTTGAGGGTAGTTGCCTTGACTGCTTTGCCATTGACCTTAACCTGACTGGCTTCGATATTTGGATAATCTACAACCAGGTCTCCACCGACATTTGAAAGGAAGGACAAGCTTTGCAGGTTTTTATCTTTCCACTTCATGCTAACTTCAAAGTTTCCTCGAGCAACCAAGCCAGAAACCTGACCGTCCTTCCAAGCATCAGGAAGAGCTGGTAAGGGTGCAATATAGCCTGTATGAGATTGGAGGAGCATTTCTGCCATCCCACTGGTTGCTCCGAAGTTGCCATCGATTTGGAAAGGCGCGTGCGTATCCCAAAGGTTTTCTAGAGTTGAGTACTTGAGCTGTTCAGCGAGCAAGCGATGGGCGCGGTTACCGTCCAGCAGACGAGCCCAGAGATTGATTTTATTGGCCTTAGACCAACCAGTACCACCATCTCCACGGTGGTTCAAGGTAGCACGCGCAGCCTCTAAGTATTCAGCCTGGTCCTTGCTAAAGAGCGTACCTGGGAAGAGACCAACTAGATGGGAAACGTGGCGGTGGTGATTTTCAATCCCTTCATTGGTGAATTGAGGGCTGTCCTCCTCGTACCATTCCTTGATACGGCCCTCTTTGTTGATGTGAAGCGGTTTGAGTTTTTCAAATTTAGCTTTGACCTCTGTGACTAAGTCTTTGTCGACATTCAGATGTCTAGCGACTTCCATGTAGTCGTGGAATAGCTGCCAGACTAGCGATTGGTCAAAGGTATTTCCGATGGTAATGGTCCCGTGTTCTGGTGAGTAGGATGGAGAAGACACCCAACGGTCACTGGCCTGGTCATAGTGCAAGAAGGAATTCCAGAACTTAGCTGTTTCCTTCAACATAGGATAAATCTTTTCTTTGAGATAAGTCTCATCCTTGGTGAACTTGTAGTAATCATAGACGTTTTGCATCATCCAAGCGTTAGCAGCTGGAGACCAACCCCAATAGTAATTCCAGCCTGGAGTAGTCCAGCCAAATGGTGTTGCCTGGGTGTGGACCAGCCAACCATTTTCTTGTCCATCTTTGGATTCGATACCAGCGTATTCCTTGGCGGCGATACGACCATAGTAGCGCATGTCGTCAATGTAATTGATCATGGGCTTGGCTGTCTCAGCAAGGTTGCTCATATAGGCTGGCCAATAGTTCATTTGCAAATTGACATTGAGGTGGTAGTCAGCGTTCCAAGGTGGATTGTCTACAGCATTCCAGACTCCTTGTAGGTTGGCAGGAAGGGCATCTGTCCGATCACGAGACGAACTGATGAGTAGATATCGGCCATATTGGAAGAAGAGTTCTTCCAATTTTTGCCCTTTTTCTGGGTTATAGCCTTGAAGGGCCTCTTTCGTCGTTTGAGCAGTCTTGCTTCCACCTAGGTTTAGTTTAACGCGGTTAAAGAGACTTTGATAGTCCTTGATATGGGCCTTTTTCAGTGTCTCGTAGTCTTTGGCCTTAGCTGCTTCGACAATCCCTTTAACTGTTTTTTCGAGGTCAATGTCTTTTCGATAGTTGGTTTTTGGATTCTGAGCAAAGTTAGTCTTGGCACTGAGATAGAGGGTTGCATAACTTGCGCCTGAAACGGTCAAAGTTTCGTCCTGAACAGTCACCTTTCCGTCCGTTTTAATTCCTAGATAGGATGCAAACTTGAGGCCGTTATCTTTGACAGTTCCTTTTAGAAGGATTCCGTTTGCATCTGTAGTGACATGACCGTTCTTATAGTTGGAATATTCCCAAGAGTAGTTGCCATTAGCAAGCAAGTCTTCTGTCAAGCTGTTCCAAAGGGTAAAGTCAAGTGTCTTGTTTCCTTTTTTGGTCAGGTGGGTCACAGTGACATCATCAGGATAGCTGGAGAAGGTTTCGCGTTTGAAGGTCGTCCCATCTTGGGTGTAAGAAGTGGTCGTAGTGGCTTCAGTGATATCCAAACCGCGATGATAATCAGTTACAGTATCTAACCCTTTTTTCTGGTTATTGAAGACCATGAAGATATCACCAAAGGCTAGGTAACGTCCATACTGGGCGTTGTTTGGTCCAACTAGATTTTGTTCAGCGAGCTGTTTTGCTTTTTGGCGGTCGCCAGCTTCGAGGGCTTTACGTATCTCTGCTAAGACCTTGTAGCGATCCTTGTAGTTTCCTCCGTTATAGTCGGTGCTATCGGGTTGTGGTCCTCCTGACCAGAGGGTCTTTTCGTTGTACTGGATTCTCTCTTCCCCAATGAGTCCGAAAACCTTGGCTCCCATCTCTCCATTTCCGACAGGGAGGGCTTGCTTTTCCCATCCGTCATAGGAGGGAGCTGTTGGCTGATTGTAGTTGAGTTGATAGTTTTCTTGTTTTGTCACAGGCTGGTCTGCTTTTTCAGGTTCCTTATTTTCTTTAGCTTCTACAATGGCTTCTTCACTAGCTTGACTATTTGTCTTCTGATTCTCCTCAGCTGGCCTGCTTTCGGAAACTACTGGACTCTCGGCTAGAGACGGTTTTGTAGTTTCAGTCGCTTCAGCTGCTTTGGGTTCACTATCAGGCTTAGTGATAGCTTCGACAGAGGTTGATTCAGTTTGCTTGACCTCAACACTGTCTGCAGCTACAGTATGGTTGACTAGAAAAACAGCCCCTAGTAAAACAGAAGCAGTCCCAACCGTCAGCTTTCGGATGCTATAGCGACAGGATTTCTCCCAAAAGTGTTTTTTCATAAAACCCTCCTTTGTTTATTCGAAACCGCTTACATTTTATGAAGCAGTTTCGTTTATTTTGTTTCTATTTATCTCCTCACCTCCCATTCTAATGGTCGCTTAGCATTTGTCAAGAGCTTTTTAGCAAGATACATATTTGCTGTTGTTTTTTCTTAAAATAGTAGAGAAAAGAGAGGAAAGGGTGGAATTATTCGTAATTTCATAGTTCAATCTGATTTTAAGACTAGCTTAGAATTGGCTTAACCCCTTCTTGAAAACGTAAAACAAACTAGTCAGGAAAGTCACTTTATGGTATAATATAGAAGACTCAAAAAGAAACAGGAGAAAAAGAATGGATTTACTTTTAGCAATTATCTTGATTGTGCTAGCTTTTCTAGGGGGAGCTCTTGGAGGTATGTACTTGGTTCGTAAGCAAATCGAAAAAGAATTTGCGGACAACCCACGTTTGAACGCTGAGGCAGTTCGTGCTCTCTTGAGCGCAAATGGTCAAAAGCCAAGCGAAGCCAAGGTACAACAAGTTTACCACCAAATCATCCGCCAACAAAAAGCAGCCCTTGCTAACAATAAAAAGAAATAAATAGGAAAAGTCTGGGATGAAAGTTCCAGACTTCTCACTATGTTCAATAGAATGCAAGGATAAGACTTTTTCCTTGCATTCTATTGATATTTGATTATGATTAAGAGAGAGGCAGTTGACATTCTATCAAGCTGTCGGTTAGTTCGTTCAGGACAAGAAATCATAATGAACTATCAATCAGAAAAAAGACTAGAAAGAAGACTGTATGGATAATCGACCAATTGGTTTTTTGGATTCAGGTGTCGGGGGTTTGACTGTTGTTCGTGAGCTCATGCGCCAGCTTCCCCATGAAGAAATCGTCTATATTGGAGATTCGGCACGGGCGCCCTATGGTCCCCGTCCTGCTGAGCAAATTCGTGAATATACTTGGCAGTTGGTCAACTTTCTCTTGACCAAGGATGTCAAGATGATTGTCATTGCTTGTAATACTGCGACTGCGGTCGTCTGGGAAGAAATCAAGGCGAAACTAGACATTCCCGTTCTAGGTGTGATTTTGCCAGGAGCTTCGGCAGCTATTAAGTCCAGTCAAGGCGGGAAAATTGGAGTAATTGGAACGCCCATGACGGTCCAATCAGACATCTATCGTCAGAAAATCCATGATCTGGATCCGAACTTACAGGTGGAAAGTTTGGCCTGTCCCAAGTTTGCCCCCTTGGTGGAGTCTGGTGCCCTGTCAACCAGTGTTACCAAGAAAGTGGTTTATGAAACCCTGCGTCCCTTGGTCGGCAAGGTGGATAGCTTGATTTTGGGTTGTACCCATTATCCGCTCCTTCGCCCCATCATCCAAAATGTCATGGGACCTAAGGTTCAGCTCATCGATAGTGGGGCAGAGTGTGTACGGGATATCTCGGTTTTACTGAACTATTTTGAAATCAATCGTAGCCGAGATGCAGGACCACTTCAACATCGTTTTTACACAACAGCCAGTAGCCAAAGTTTTGCCCAGATTGGGGAAGAATGGCTGGAAAAAGAGATTCATGTGGAGCATGTAACATTATGACAAACAAAATTTATGAATACAAGGATGACCAGGACTGGTATGTCGGTGTCTGGGATGTCTATGGAGGTATATACAGCCTCATCAAAGATCCGCTCGAGCTTGATTTTATGGATTTGGCGCGGATTTTTCGTGATGAAGAAAAGGGCTTTCCGATTACGATAACGGTGATGCGCTGGTCTTCTAACTTCCGTCTGCTCTCCTTTATCGTTGAGATGTTAAATGCAGAAGCAGGCCGCAATCTAGAAGTCATCCAACGTCAGGGTGCCTTGCTCTTAGTTGAAAATGGACAACTCTTGCATGTGGAATTGCCTAAAGAAGGAGTCGATGTGGAAGCCTTCTTTGAAACTAGCAAAGTCAGAGAAACCTTGTTGATAGCGACTCGTAACGAAGGCAAGACCAAGGAATTCCGAGCTATCTTTGACAAGCTAGGCTATGATGTGGAAAATCTCAATGATTACCCTGACCTACCTGAAGTAGCTGAAACAGGCATGACCTTTGAAGAAAATGCCCGCCTCAAGGCAGAAACCATTTCCAAATTAACAGGTAAGATGGTGCTAGCAGATGACTCAGGTCTCAAAGTTGATGTCCTCGGCGGTTTGCCAGGTGTCTGGTCAGCGCGATTTGCAGGTGTGGGAGCGACTGATCGTGAAAACAACGCCAAACTCTTGCACGAATTGGCCATGGTCTTTGACCTCAAGGACCGCTCAGCCCAGTTCCATACGACCCTAGTTGTAGCTAGTCCAAACAAGGAAAGTTTGGTTGTCGAAGCTGACTGGCCGGGTTACATTAACTTTGAACCCAAGGGCGAAAATGGTTTTGGTTATGATCCCCTCTTCCTTGTAGGAGAGACAGGTAAATCCTCAGCAGAGCTAACACTTGAAGAAAAAAATAGCCAATCCCACCGTGCCTTAGCCGTTAAGAAACTTTTGGAGGTATTTCCATCATGGCAAAGCAAACCATCATTGTAATGAGTGATTCCCATGGCGATAGCTTGATTGTCGAAGAAATTCGTGACCGCTATCTAGGGAAAGTCGATGCCATTTTTCACGATGGTGACTCTGAACTCCGTCCCGATTCTCCGCTTTGGGAAGGCATCCATGTCGTCAAAGGCAACATGGACTTTTATGCTGGTTATCCAGAACGTTTGGTGACTCAACTTGGTCCAACCAAGATCATCCAGACGCATGGACACTTGTTTGATATCAATTTCAACTTTCAAAAGTTGGACTACTGGGCTCAGGAAGAAGAAGCAGATATCTGTCTCTATGGTCACTTGCATGTGCCAAGTGCTTGGATGGAAGGAAAGACCCTCTTTCTCAATCCAGGCTCCATCAGCCAACCACGAGGAACTATTAGAGAATGCCTCTATGCCCGTGTGGAGATTGATGACAGCTATTTTAAAGTAGACTTTTTGACACGTGATCATGAGGTTTATCCAGGTCTGTCCAAGGAGTTTGCTCGATGATTGCCAAGGAATTTGAAGCATTTTTACTGGAGCAGGAAGAGACTTTTCTTACCCCTGCTGAGAATCTAGCAGCCTTGATTGATACCCATAACGCTGACCATGCAATTTTGGTGCTGAGCCAAATCACCTATACCCGTATCCCAGTTGTGACCTTTGACAAACGCTTTGTTGGAACCATTGGTCTGAGAGACATTTTGGCTTATCAAATGGAGCAAGGTTTGACGGATGAGCAGATGGCAACGACAGACATCGTCAATATGACAAAGACAGATGTGGCAGTTGTCGCTCCAGACTATAACATCACAGAGGTCCTCCATAAACTGGTGGATGAACCCTTCTTGCCAGTGGTAGATGATGAAGGGATTTTTCAAGGAATCATCACGCGCAAGTCCATCCTCAAGGCAGTGAATGCCCTCTTGCATGACTTTAGTAAGGAATATGAGATTCGATGCAAATGAGAGATAGGATTTCAGACTTTTTAGAGGAAAAACAGGGCTTGTCTGCCAATTCCAAGCAGTCCTATAAGTATGATCTGGAGCAATTTTTAGACATTGTGGGTGAGCGGATTTTTGAGACCAGTCTTAAGATTTACCAAGGCCAGCTAGCCAATCTAAAAATTAGCGCCCAGAAGCGAAAACTTTCGGCCTGTAACCAATTTCTCTACTTTCTCTATCGAAAAGGAGAAGTGGACAGTTTTTACCGTCTGGAATTAGCCAAGCAAGCTGAAAAGAAGACTGAAAAACCAGAGATTCTAGACCTAGACTCTTTTTGGCAGGAAAGTAATTATCCAGAAGGACGCTTGCTGGCGCTTCTTATCTTGGAAATAGGGCTCTTGCCAAGTGAGATTTTAGCCCTTAAGGTTGCAGATATCAATCTGGATTTTCAGGTGTTGCGAATTAACAAGGCTTCCCAACAGAGGATTGTCACCATACCCACGACCTTGATTCCAGAGCTGGAACCCTTGATGGGGCAGACCTATCTCTTTGAAAGGGGAGGGAAAGCCTATTCTCGTCAGTGGGCCTTTCGTCAGCTGGAGTCCTTTGTCAAGGAGAAAGGTTTCCCAACCTTATCCGCTCAAGCCTTGCGGGAACAGTTCATTCTAAGACAAATAGAAAACAAGGTCGATTTGTACGAAATTGCAAAAAGATTAGGATTAAAAACAGTCCTGACCTTAGAAAAATATAGATAATGGATATTAAATTAAAAGATTTTGAAGGGCCCCTGGACCTGCTCTTGCACTTGGTTTCTAAGTACCAGATGGATATCTACGATGTGCCCATCACAGAAGTCATTGAACAGTATCTAGCCTATGTCTCAACCTTGCAGGCCATGCGGCTGGAAGTGACGGGCGAGTATATGGTCATGGCCAGTCAGCTGATGCTGATCAAGAGTCGCAAGCTCTTGCCAAAGGTAGCTGAAGTGACAGACTTAGAGGATGACCTAGAGCAGGATCTTCTCTCTCAAATCGAAGAATACCGCAAGTTCAAGCTCTTGGGTGAGCACTTGGAGGCTAAGCACCAAGATCGGGCCCAGTACTATTCCAAAGCGCCAACAGAGTTGATTTACGAAGATGCAGAGCTTGTACATGACAAGACGATCATTGACCTCTTTTTGGCTTTTTCAAATATCCTAGCCAAGAAAAAAGAGGAGTTCGCTCAGAACCACACGACCATCCTGCGCGATGAGTATAAGATTGAGGACATGATGGTCATCGTAAAAGAGTCCTTGACTGGACTAGACCAGTTGCGCTTGCAGGATTTGTTCAAGGAAGCCCAGAATGTCCAAGAGGTTATCACCCTCTTTTTGGCAACTCTAGAGTTAATCAAAACTCAGGAACTGATCCTCGTGCAAGAGGAGAGTTTCGGAGATATCTATCTTATGGAAAAGAAGGAAGAAAATCAAGAGGCACGAAGCTAGACTTGATAGAGAGGAAAGATGAGTACTTTAGCAGAAATAGAAGCGCTCTTGTTTGTGGCAGGTGAAGATGGGATTCGGGTTCGTCAGTTGGCTGAACTCCTCTCACTTCCACCGACAGGCATCCAACAGAGTTTAGAAAAATTAGCCCAGAAGTATGAAAAAGATCAAGATTCGAGCTTGTCCCTGATTGAGACAGGTGGTGCATACAGATTGGTCACTAAGCCTCAATTTGCAGAGATTTTGAAGGAATACTCCAAGGCGCCCATCAACCAAAGTTTGTCTCGGGCTGCTCTTGAGACCTTGTCCATCATTGCCTACAAGCAACCTATCACGCGGATAGAAATTGATGCTATCCGTGGGGTCAACTCGAGTGGAGCCTTGGCAAAGTTGCAGGCTTTTGACTTGATACGAGAAGATGGGAAAAAAGAAGTTCTTGGGCGACCAAACCTCTATGTGACTACGGATTATTTCCTAGATTACATGGGGATTAACCATTTGGAAGAATTACCAGTGATTGATGAGCTTGAGATTCAAGCCCAAGAAAGCCAATTATTTGGTGAAAGGATAGAAGAAGATGAGAATCAATAAATATATTGCCCACGCAGGTGTGGCCAGTAGGAGAAAAGCAGAAGAACTAATCAAGCAAGGCTTGGTGACGGTTAACGGCCAAGTGGTGCGTGAACTCGCAACGACCATCAAGTCTGGAGATAAGGTCGAAGTGGAAGGTCAGCCCATCTACAACGAAGAAAAGGTCTACTATCTGCTTAATAAACCACGTGGAGTGATTTCCAGTGTGACAGATGACAAGGGCCGCAAGACTGTTGTGGACCTCTTGCCCAATGTTAAAGAACGCATTTACCCTGTGGGACGTTTGGACTGGGATACATCAGGTGTCTTGATTTTGACCAATGATGGGGACTTTACGGATGAGATGATTCACCCCCGTAATGAGATTGACAAAGTCTATGTCGCTCGTGTTAAAGGTGTGGCTAATAAGGATAATCTCCGCCCCTTGACCCGTGGGCTTGAGATTGATGGTAAGAAAATCAAGCCAGCTGTATATGAGATTCTCAAAGTGGATCCAGTCAAAAATCGCTCAGTAGTGCAGTTGACTATCCATGAAGGGCGTAATCATCAGGTTAAAAAGATGTTTGAAGCCGTCGGTCTTCAAGTGGATAAGTTGTCTCGGACACATTTTGGACACTTAGACTTGACTGGTCTTCGTCCGGGAGAATCCCGTCGCCTTAATAAAAAAGAAATCAGCCAACTACACACCATGGCTGTAACCAAGAAATAATGAAACGAATCTTAATAGCGCCAGTACGCTTTTACCAACGTTTTATCTCACCAGCCTTTCCACCCTCTTGTCGCTTTGAGCCGACTTGTTCCAACTACATGATTCAGGCTATTGAAAAACATGGCTTCAAGGGTGTTTTGATGGGCTTGGCTCGAATTTTGCGTTGTCATCCCTGGTCGAAAATAGGCAAGGATCCTGTGCCAGACCACTTTTCACTCAAACGAAATCGAGAAGAAAAATAACCCCAACATCACCTGATGTTGGGGTTTCTTGCTTACCTCAAAGCTTTTTGAGCGTCTTCAATCATAAGTTTAGTTGATTCAAGACCGCCTCCGCTTAGATACCAGAGGTCTGGTGTTAGTTGGATAATTTTACCATTTTTAGCGGCAGGAGTTTCAGCGATGAGGGCATTTTCTAGGACGCCGTCGTTGCTTGAGTTGTCCCCACCGATGGCAAGGGTACGGTTGATGACAAAGAGGATGTCGGGATTGATTTCTTTCACACTTTCAAAGCTGACTTCCTGTCCGTGGCGTGAGTCTTCAAATTTGGTGTCAGTTGGCTTGAATTTTAAGGTTTGGTACAAGAAAGAGAAACGAGATTGGGCACCAAAGGCAGCCATTTTTCCTTCGTTAAGGAGGATGGCAAGGGCTTTTTTGTCAGAACTTTCATTTTTAGTAGCAACTTCTTGGATGCTCTTGTCTAGGTTGGCCAATTCTTCTTTGGCTTTCTGTGTACCTGTTTCGCCGAAGGCGCTTGCTAAGGATTCGATATTAGACTTGGTAGAAGTCCAGTAGTCGTCCTTACTTGCTTGGAAGAGAACGGTTGGCGCGATTTCTTTGAACTTGTCTACGAATTTTTGGGTACGTGGTGAAGCGATAATTAGGTCTGGTTCAAGAGCAGCAATGGCTTCTAGGTCTGGCTCAACCATGGAACCCACATTGTTGACATTTCCCGCAAGATCTTTTAGGTAAGTCGGAACAGTTTTTGTAGGCATTCCGACGATATTCTTTTCAAAACCTAAAGCGCGAATAGTATCCGCAGCACCGAGGTCAAAGGTCACAATCTTTTCAGGAACCTTTGAAAGTTTGACCTCATCTAGTGAACTTTTAATGGTTACCTCTGTTGGAGCAGAGCTACTTGTCTCTGTCTGGCTAGTGCTTGAGTTTGTATTTGTACTACATGCACCAAGTAAGAGCAAGAAGCTAGCCACTAGGGCAGTAAGATAAAGTTTAAGGGATGTTTTCATGATTTCTCCTTTTTAAAATGTGATAACGATCTAGGGAGTCTCTTAGATAGGCTTGTTAGCTAAGAGACAGTGGGTTCTCTAACATGAGTTCAGAATAGCTAGCTATAGATACAGATCTTTTTGCCATTGATATCAGCCAGCGTGATGGGAATCTCATAAAGTTGACTGAGCAGGTCAGCCTGCATGATTTGAGCAGTCGTTCCCTTGCAAAAGACTTGGCCGTCTTTAAAGGCAACAATTTCATCCGCATACTGGCTGGCCATGTTGATATCGTGGAGGACGATGATAATGGTCTTACCGAGTTCTTCCACCAGTCGTCGAAGAATCTGCATCATGCTGACACTTTGCTTGATATCGAGATTGTTGAGCGGTTCGTCTAGCAAGATAAAGTCTGTATCCTGAGCTAGTACCATAGCGATAAAGACACGTTGCAACTGTCCACCAGACAGGCTATCGATATAGCGGTCTTTTAAGTTGGTCAGTTCCAGATAGTCCAGAGTTTCTCGGATTTTTCCCAGTCTTCTGCCTTCAGTCGACCATGGCTGTAGGGAAAACGTCCAAAGCTGACCAGTTCTTCAACGGTCAATTTGGCTTGGTAATTGATCTTCTGCTTTAGGATAGTCAGTTCTTTAGCTAGTTCTTGCGAATTCCAACTCTCGATTTCACGGCCTTTGATACTGAGAATTCCCTGATCCTTCTTGGTCAGTCTGCTCATAATGGAGAGGAGAGTTGATTTTCCGGCACCATTTGGCCCAATGAAAGCTGTCAGTTTCTGAGGACTGACTTCAAGGGAAATGTCTTGCAAAATATCCTGTTTTTGAATGGATTTGTCAATGTTTTCCAGTTTCACCGACGCGCCCTCCTGTAAAGTAAGATAAAGAATAAGAAGCCACCCACACTCTCGATGATCATACTGATGCGAATTTCTAGTGCAAAGACTCGTTCGATGAGGGCTTGCCCTAAGGTCAAACTAATAAATCCAATCAGAATGGCTACGATAAAGAGCAACTTGTGCCGATAATCTTTGACGATTAGGTAGGTGAGGTTGGCCAGCATAAAGCCGAAGAATGCCATAGGCCCTACCAAGGCAGTGGCTGTTGAGGTCAAAAGCACGATACCCCAGAGGAGTTCTCTCTGTTCTTTTTCAATATCGAGTCCCAATATCTGAGCTGTTTCTCTTTGCAGGTGCAAGACATCCAGAATGACTACTTTTCGGAAGAAAAAGATTGTCAAGGCGAGGATGATCAAAGAACCGACGGCTAGGATGGAAGTGTTGAGATGCTGAAAGGAAGCAAAGAGACTGTTTTGTAGTTTATCGTATTCATTTGGATCCATCAGGACCTGAAGGAAGGTACTGATATTTCGAAAGAGACTTCCGAGGGCTAGGCAGATTAGCAAGATGAAGACCAGATCTTGCTTCATCAGCGTCTTCAAGTAGCCTTGTAAGGCGAGAAAGAAGAGAGATTGAAGCAGAAGCAAGACTAGAAAATCTAAGACAGGCGACTTCCCAAGCTGTAGAAATTTGCTTTCAAATATCAGTAGCAGGGTTTGTAGCAAGACATAGAAGGATTCGATTCCCAAAATACTTGGCGTCAGGAAGCGATTTTCCATCAGGGTTTGAAAACTAATGGTCGAAATCCCTGTCGCGATGGCTACCAAGAGATAAACGATGATTTTTTGGGAACGCAGCTTCCAGGCAAAGGCAGACAGCTGGGTGATGGGCCAAAAGTAGAGGAGACAAGCTCCGATGGCCAGAATAATGAGAAGGCAAAAGAGCTTGGTATGTTTGCTTTTAAACTGCATCTTTTTGTCCCCCTCTCCATAGAAGTAGGATAAAGACGAGGCTACCGATGATTCCTAGCAAGAGACTGACAGACAGCTCATAGGGCCGAATCAAGACACGAGAGAGGATGTCGCAGGCTAGGACCAGATTGGCACCGACCAGTGCGACGACGAGTTTGGTTTGACTCAGATTATCTCCATAGCGCTTGCGGACAAGATTGGGAACGATGACCCCGAGAAATGGCAAGGCACCCACGGTAATCATGGTGACACTTGTCGTTAGCGCCACTAGAAAGAGGGCCAGCTTTTCAAGTAGGGAGTAAGAAATGCCCAAACTCTCACTGGCTTCCTTGCCTAGATTCATGATGGTGAAGGTTTGGGATAATTTCCAAACGGCTATCAGGATGATGAGGCCTAAGAAAAGCCACTCATACTGATGGGTCTGAATCATGGAGAAGGAGCCCTGGGTCCAGGCCGTCATACTCTGAACCAGATTGAAACGATAGGCGATAACTTCTGTGATAGACCCAATAATCCCACTATAGATGATCCCGATCAGAGGCAACATCCACCTTTCCTTTATAGAAAAAATAGTCATAAAGGCCAGGAAGAAGAGGGTAAATAAAATGGATGATCCAAAAGCAAAGAGCATCTTTTGGGTCAGACTCGCAGACGGAAAGACAAAGAGGCTTAACACCATTCCCAGTTTAGCGGCTTCGGTTGTTCCGACTGTACTCGGAGCAGCAAACTGATTTTGGGTGATGGTCTGCATGAGTAGTCCCGCCATACTCATACTAGACGCTGCAAGGAGAATACTGATGGTTCTTGGAAGACGCGACTCTTGAAAGAGAAGCCAAGTCTGTTGGTCAAAAGCAAAGAATTTTTCCCAAGAAAAATCACTGGTTCCAATGGTAATGGAGAGAAAGACTAGGAGTAGAAGTAAGCCTGTTAAAATATGAGAGAGTTTCATGCCCCGTCCTTTCCTGTAGATTTGGTATAAAAATACCCTTGGAGATAATGTAGCATGATTTCTTTAATCTGTCAATAAATATTCTGACAATTTAATGTAAAAATAAGGAAAACTTCCTGAAATAAGTGCTAGTTCCCTCTTTTATAGGGTAAACTTGTAAAACCCAATCCACCTTCCCACTATCCTTCTCCTATAAAAAGTGGTAAAATGGAGGACAGAAAGAAGGAACTGATATGACAACATTATTTTCAAAAATCAAAGAAGTAACAGAACTTGCTGCGATCTCAGGTCATGAAGCACCGGTCCGTGCCTATCTCCGTGAAAAGTTGACACCGCATGTGGATGAAGTTGTGACAGATGGCTTGGGCGGTATTTTCGGGATTAAACATTCAGAAGCTACCGATGCGCCCCGTGTTTTAGTCGCTTCTCATATGGACGAAGTTGGCTTTATGGTCAGCGAGATTAAGCCAGATGGAACCTTCCGTGTCGTTGAAATCGGTGGCTGGAACCCCATGGTGGTTAGTAGCCAACGCTTTAAACTCTTTACTCGTGACGGTCGTGAAATTCCCGTGATTTCAGGCTCTGTTCCACCACATTTGACACGTGGAAAGGGCGGACCAACCATGCCAGCTATTTCAGATATTATCTTTGATGGTGGTTTTGCGGATAAGGCTGAAGCAGAAAGCTTTGGCATCCGTCCTGGTGATACTATCGTACCAGATAGTTCAGCAATCTTGACAGCCAATGAAAAAAATATCATCTCAAAAGCTTGGGATAACCGCTATGGGGTCCTTATGGTTAGTGAGCTAGCAGAAGCTCTTTCAGGTCAAAAACTCGGAAATGAACTCTATCTTGGTGCTAATGTCCAAGAAGAAGTGGGTCTCCGTGGCGCACACACTTCAACAACTAAGTTTGACCCAGAAGTCTTTCTTGCAGTTGACTGTTCACCTGCTGGTGATGTTTATGGCGGCCAAGGCAAGGTTGGGGACGGTACCTTGATTCGTTTTTACGATCCAGGTCATTTGCTCCTCCCAGGTATGAAGGATTTCCTTTTGACAACGGCTGAAGAAGCTGGTATCAAGTACCAATACTACTGTGGTAAAGGCGGAACGGATGCAGGTGCAGCTCATCTGAAAAATGGTGGTGTTCCATCAACAACTATCGGTGTTTGCGCTCGTTATATCCATTCTCACCAGACCCTCTACGCTATGGATGACTTTTTAGAAGCTCAAGCTTTCTTGCAAGCTTTAGTGAAAAAATTGGATCGTTCAACAGTTGATTTGATTAAAAATTATTAAAGAATAAGAGAGGTGAGCGAAATGACAGAACCAAACCTAGAAAGCCTTATAAAAGATCTCTATAATCATGCCCGTCAGGGCTTGAGTGAAGATTTAGTCGCCGCTCTCCTAGAGACTGCTAAAAAACTACCTACTACAAATGAGCAATTACTAGCAGTCCGTCTCTCAGGCCTGGTCAATCTTGAACTGTTCAGAAATCCCAAACACCCAGCACCTGAATTGATTAACTTAGCTCGCTTTATCAAAAGAGAAGAAGCCAAGTACAGAGGAACCGCAGTTTCTGCTATTATGTTTGGGGAACTCTTTAAAATGCTTTGATTCCATTGTGAATCAAAGCATTTTTTATACGTCAGAAAAGCCATTCTTGATTAAGAGACGAAAAAACCACCTAGGTCAAGGTGGCTTCTTGTTTATTAAATTTGTTCAGCAATGACCTTTTCAGCTAGGTTCATGGCGTGGTCAGATACGCGAGTGTAGTGGGAAATGATGTCGATAAAGTTGACCCCTGCTTGTGTTGAACACTCGCCCTTGTTAAGGCGCTTGATATGGGTCTTTCTGAGAATGCGTTCCATATTGTTAATCTCTTTATGGCGTTCAATCAGGCTTTGAGCTTTTTCAATATCATTGTTCTCAACACTATCAAGGGCATCCTTGATAAACTCAGTAGTTTTTCGATAGATATCAGCTAATTCCTCTAGAGCAGCTTCAGAAAAATGAACATCTTTGCGTTGGAGATAGTCTGTTAGGTTGATTAACCCTTCTGCGTGGTCTCCAATCCGTTCCAAATCACGAGATGAATCAAGGATGTTAGTCAACACTTCGCTTTCCTTTTGGCTCAAGGATTCGCTTGAAAGTCTGATGAGGTAACGAGTGAGTTTTTCATCAATGGTGTTGATGGCTTCCTCTGTCTTGTGCCCTTTTTCAGCTACCTTTTCATCCAAACCGATGATATAGTTATAAGAAAGGTCAAAAGCTTTTGCTGCATAGTTCCCCAAGTGCAAAAGTTCTTTTTTGGCATTTCCTAGAGCGATAGAAGGAGATTGTTGGATAAGTTGTTCGTCGAGATAAAGGGGCTCGTACTTGACAACCTCGTCTTCACCAGGGATGAGCTTGGTTACAAAGTAGGCCAAGGCTCCGATGAATGGAAATTGTACAATGGTGTTACTTACGTTAAAGGCACCGTGAGAGAAGGCGATGGTCATCTCAGGTGAGAGGTGAAGGAGTGCCTGGAAGTACTCGATCATAGCAGTAAAGGGGCCTAATAAGATTAAGCAAAGAATAGTCCCTAAAACGTTAAAGGTAACGTGGGTTGCTGCAACGCGTTTCGCAGAGACATTGGCTCCAGCTGCCGCAATGATAACGGTTAGGGTTGTCCCTATATTATCCCCGAAGAGAACTGGTAGCGAACCTTTAAGGTCAAGGAACCCACCTGCATAGAGGCCTTGCAAAATCCCGATCGTTGCAGAAGATGCCTGGATGAGGACGGTAATCACCGCACCAGCTACCACTCCTAAAATAGGATTTTGTCCCAAGGTTACCATATATTCCTTGAATTGTGGTAAATCTTTAAGCGGGCTCATACCGGCACTGATGAGGTTGAGGGCGTAGAAGATTCCCCCGACACCAAACAGGATGCGCCCGATATTGTTTGCTGTTCTATTTTTTGTAAAGAAGAGAAACATGGTTCCAAGGAAAATCAAGGGTAAAGCATACTCGCCCAGCTTGAAACCGATGATAAAGGAAGTAACAGTAGTTCCAATATTGGCTCCCATGATAATTCCGATAGCCTGTCTAAGAGTTAGAAGACTAGCGCTGACCAGCCCAACCGTGATAACTGTCACCCCTGTACTTGACTGAATGAGAGCAGTTACGACGATCCCGACTAGAACACCTAAAAAGGGATTGCTGGTGTACTTGTCAATGTAAAAACGAAGGCGATCTCCAGCAGCTTGTTGTAAACCGTCTCCCATGGTCTTAATACTGTATAAAAACAGTCCTAGACCTCCTAAAAAGTGAAATAAAATTTCCTGCCAATTAATGGACATTTCTTTTTCCTCCGAAAAATAATAACGGAATTTCTCCTATTCTATTTTAAAGGATAATAGGAAATCCCACAAGTGTTTTTCTGTTATTTTAGTAAGAAATCGCTAACTTTTTTAAATTTCTTCCTTAAATAGAGTTCTTACCTCAAGTATAAATGTCTGCAAGGATTATATCCAAATTAAACTGTTTCTTATCCTAGTTATAGTTTATTTGTCAAATAGATTGACATCGCTTTCATATAGGATAAAATGAAGATGATCCTGTTCTGGTGGTGTGCACTGAGAACAGTTACTTTTTATCAAAAGAGTGAAGCGCTTACTTTATATTTTATTAGGAGGATAAGATGAAAGATCTATTTTTTGAAAAACGTTGCCGTTACAGTATTCGTAAGTTGTCAATCGGGGCTTGTTCCTTAATGATTGGATCAGCTCTATTTGCTAGCCCGGCTCTTGCCGAACAGGTTACAGTCCCTGAGACAGTTGCCAATACAAGTGCTCACGCGACAAGTGCTAGTGAATCAACTAATCCAGATACCACAGCTATCGAAAAACAATTATTGGAAACAGAAAACAAAGTAGCTGAGCAACCAATTTCAGAAAACACTCCAGCAATAACGGATTTGGGTAATGAAAAAGAAGAAGTGAAGCCAACTCCGACAGATAAAACTGAAAAACCTGTTCAACCAACTGAAAAAGAAGAAGCCAAACCAGAGGAAGCTCCTCAAGTGGCTGAGAAGAAAGCCGACAAACCGACTCTAGCAGACGTTCCTAAAAATGAAGAAAAGAGTCTCCGACCAAAGGAAATCAAGTTTGATACTTGGGAAGATTTGTTGAAATGGGAACCGGGTTCGCGTGAGGATGATCCCATTAACCGTTCCTCAGTTGAACTCGCTAAGCGCCATAGAGGCCAGTTGGTTAATGAAAAAGCAAGCAGAAGAGCCAAGGTTCAAGCTCTAGCAAATACCAACTCAAAGGCCAAAGACCACGCTTCTGTAGGTGGAGAAGAATTCAAGGCCTACGCCTTTGATTACTGGCAATACTTGGATTCAATGGTCTTCTGGGAAGGCCTAGTTCCAACTCCAGATGTCATTGATGCAGGCCACCGCAACGGAGTTCCCGTTTATGGAACACTCTTTTTCAACTGGTCAAACAGCATTGCCGACCAAGAGAAATTTGCCGCTGCTTTGAAACAAGATGCAGATGGCACCTTCCCTATCGCACGAAAACTCGTCGATCTTGCTAAGTACTATGGATTTGATGGCTATTTCATTAACCAGGAAACAACGGGCGATTTGGTAGAACCTCTTGGTGAAAAAATGCGCCAATTCATGCTCTATACAAAAGAATACGCAGCCAAAGTCAACCATCCAATCAAGTATGCTTGGTACGATGCCATGACCTACAAATATGGTCGTTACCACGAGGATGGTCTGGGTAATTACAACTACCAGTTTATGCAAAAAGAAGGTGACAAGGTCCCTGCAGATCAATTCTTTGCCAACTTCAACTGGAACAAGGAAAAGAATGACCATTCTGTAGAGATGGCCAAATGGCTAGAACGTAGTCAATATGATGTCTTTGCAGGATTGGAATTGCAACAAGGTGGCTCTTATAAGACCAAAGTCAAATGGGATGCTCTATTAGATGAAAAAGGCAAGTTGCGTTTGTCACTTGGACTCTTTGCACCAGATACGATCACCAGTCTAGGAAAAACAGGAGAAGACTACCATAAGAACGAAGACATCTTCTTTACAGGTTACCAAGGAGATCCAACAGCTCAAAAACCAGGTGATAAAGAGTGGTATGGAATTGCTAATTTAGTTGCGGACCGCACACCAGCAGTGGGCAGGACCTTCACCACCTCCTTTAATACAGGTCATGGTAGAAAATGGTTTGTTGACGGTAAAGTTTCTAAGGATTCTGAGTGGAACTACCGTTCTGTTTCAGGTGTCTTACCAACATGGCGCTGGTGGCAGACTTCGACAGGGGAAAAACTTCATGCAGAATATGATTTTACAGATGCCTATAATGGCGGGAACTCCCTTAAATTCTCAGGTGATGTAGCTGGTAAGACGGACCAGGATGTGAATTTGTATTCTACTAAACTAGAAGTGACTGAGAAAACCAAACTCCGTGTTGCCCACAAGGGAGGAAAAGGCTCTAAAGTTTATATGGCCTTTTCTACGACTCCAGACTACAAATTTGAGGATGCAGCTGCATGGAAAGAACTGACTCTCTCTGATAACTGGACAAATGAAGAATTTGACCTTAGCTCACTAGCAGGAAAGACTATCTATGCAGTTAAACTTTTCTTCGAGCATGAAGAAGCTGTAAAAGATTATCAGTTTAACCTAGGTCAATTAACAATTTCGGACAATCACCAAGCACCACAAGCCCCGACCGGACTCTCAGTGGTGAAACAATCTCTAAAGAACGCCCAAGAAGCTGAAGCAGTTGTCCAGTTTGCAGGTAACCAAGATGCGGATTTCTATGAAGTCTACGAAAAAGATGGGGATAACTGGCGTTTGTTGACAGGTTCATCTGCTTCAACCATCTACTTGCCAAAAGTTAGCCGCTCTGCTAATGCGACTGGTAGGACTCAAGAATTGAAGGTCGTTGCAGTTGGTAAAAATGGCCTTCGTTCTGAAGCGGCGACGGCATCCTTTAACTGGGGGATGACTGTTCAAGATACCAGTCTTCCTAGACCTTTGGCTGAAAATATTGTTCCAGGAGCAAAGGTTATTGATAGCACCTTCCCAAATACTGAAGGTGGGGAAGGCATCGAAGGTATGTTGAACGGTACCATTACTAGCTTATCAGATAAGTGGTCTTCAGCTCAGTTGAGCGGTAGTGTGGATATTCGCTTGACCAAGCCACGTCGTGTTGTTAGATGGGTCATGGATCATGCAGGAGCTGGTGGTGAGTCTGTTAACGATGGTTTGATGAATACCAAGGACTTTGATCTTTATTATAAAGATGCAGATGGTGAATGGAAACTAGCTAAGGAAGTCCGTGGCAACAAAGCGCACGTTACAGATATCACTCTTGACAAACCAATCACCGCTCAAGACTGGCGTTTGCATGTTATTACATCTGATAACGGGACACCTTGGAAAGCCATTCGTATCTATAACTGGAAGATGTACGAAACACTAGACACGGAAAGTCAAAATATTCCAATGGCTAAGGTAGCTGCTCGTTCACTTGGAAATCATCAAGTTCAACTTGGCTTCTCTGCTGTTCCAGCGGGTGCAACCATCACCGTTTACGACAAGGCTGATTCACAAACACCGATTGCAACTTTAAAGACTGAAACTGGAGGCGACCTAGCAACAGCACCATTGGCCTTTGACAAACAACCAACTCTCCTCTACTATCGTACCCAACTCCCTGGCAAAGAAATCAGTAACACCTTGGCAGTAGCGATTCCGCGGGATGAGAGAAAAATTGCTGCAGTTAGTCTTGAAAAAGGGCCTAAGAAGACAGTTTATAAAGAGGGAGAAAAACTTGACCTTAGAGGCGGCACTCTCCGTGTTCAATATGAAGGGGGACAAGCCGATGAGCTGATCAACCTTACTCACTCAGGTGTGACTGTATCTAGATACGACGCTCATCAAAAAGGGGAACAGAAGCTCACAGTCAGCTACCTTGGGCTTCCAGTTACTGGTGACTTAAACGTACAAGTAACTGGTCAAGATGAAGGGAAGCCGAAAGAAGTAGCAGGTTTATACATTACTCAGAAACCGAAAACGGATTATCTAGTAGGAGAGCAACTGGATCTTGCAGAAGGTCGCTTTGGCGTTCTCTATGATGATGAGACAGAAGAAAGTCATGCCTTCACGGATCAAGGTGTTGAAATTACGGGCTACGATGCTCAAAAGACTGGTCGTCAGACCTTGAGCTTGCATTACAAGGGGCACACAGCTGAGTTTGATGTTTTGGTTTCTCCAAAAGCAGCTGTCAACGATGAGTACCTCAAACAAGAAATCACTGCTGCCCAAGGCCGTCAGTCAACCCTTGCTTACACCTTCTCAAGTGAGGACAAACAAGCAGCACTAGTAGAGAAGCTCAATACAGCGAAAGCTGTAGCAGAAAACCATAATGCTAGCCAAGAAGAAGTCAACCGGGCTTTGAATGAGTTGAAACAAGCAGGGACAGACTTGGATGGAAATCAACGTTACCAAACTGCTAGAGAAGAATTGGAAGGTTTGCTTGAATCTGTCCGTGAAAAAGATCCTAAAGCTGAGTTGATTGAACAAGCAGAAACTTTATTAGCTTCAGAGATGCCAACACCACAAGCTTTTTCGGACATGAAAGAAAAGCTGAATAAGAAACTAGCTCCTGCAGAAGAAAGCCACCACGTTGGCAGCATGGATCCAAATGAAGTTTCACCAACAGTTGAAGCCCTCCCTGAACTAGTTGTTGAAACTGAAACAACAGCCTTTGAACGCCAAGAACGACCAAATGCCGACCTTCTCAAAGGCCAACGCCGTGTTGTGCAGGCAGGAGTTGAAGGTCAAGTTCGTCATTTGGTAGAAGTACATATCCAAGGCAAACGCACTCTTCGTTCGACTGAGCTAGTCAAGGAAGCAATCCCAGAAATCACCGAAGTTGGTACAAAAGTTCTATCGAGCAACCAACCAGCTGAAGGTGTGAAAGATCTAGTTTTAGAAATTCTGAAACTAGAAATTGAAGAGGGGACAGTTTCCTTCGAACATCAGGAACGACCAAATGCAGCCCTTCTCAAAGGCCAACGCCAGCTAGTTCAAGCAGGAGTTGAAGGCCAAGTTCGTCGCTTTATAGAAGTTGATGCTCAGGGCAAACGCACCCTTCATTCTACTGAGGTTCTCAAGGAAGCAATCCCAGAAATTGTTGAAGTTGGAACGAAAGATGAGCAAGTCTCACAAACAAGGGATCAAGCGCTCTCAGCAACACCAGCAAAAGTTGAAGAAGTAAGTAAAGAGCTTCCAAATACGGGAGCGACAAGAGATGCTAGCCTAGTAGCGCTGGGACTCCTCGGAGTAATGAGTGCCTATGGACTTGTAGCTTTGAAAAAGAGAGAAGATTAATCGGATTTAGAATTCTTGGATCTTCTCATATAAAACTAAAAATAAGGTTTGACTGCAGATCGGTCAAACCTTGTTTTAATTACTTATTTGATGAGGTCTTTTTAGAGTTTATTTAAAAAATACTAGTTTCAGTTGCAATAAAGAACCGGAAAAGTTTAGGGTTTTGCTATCTCTTTTGTTGATTTTGTGATATAATTAACACGTATAAAAAAAGAAGGAGTCATATCTAATGGCAAAATTGACTGTTAAAGACGTTGACTTGAAAGGGAAAAAAGTTCTCGTTCGTGTTGACTTCAACGTACCTGTTAAAGATGGCGTGATTACCAACGACAACCGTATCACTGCAGCTCTTCCAACTATCAAGTACATCCTTGAACAAGGTGGACGTGCAATCCTCTTCTCTCACCTTGGACGTGTAAAAGAAGAAGCAGACAAAGCTGGTAAATCACTTGCTCCTGTAGCTGCTGACTTGGCTACTAAATTGGGACAAGACGTTGCTTTCCTTCCAGGTGTAACTCGTGGTGCTGAATTGGAAGCAGCAATCAACGCTCTTGAAGATGGACAAGTTCTCTTGGTTGAAAACACTCGTTTCGAAGATGTTGACGGCAAGAAAGAATCTAAAAACGATCCTGAACTTGGTAAATACTGGGCATCACTTGGAGATGGTATCTTCGTAAACGATGCATTCGGTACAGCTCACCGTGCACACGCATCTAACGTTGGTATCTCAGCAAACGTTGAAAAAGCAGCTGCTGGATTCCTTCTTGAAAACGAAATTGCTTACATCCAAGAAGCGGTTGAAGCTCCAGAACGTCCATTCGTGGCTATCCTTGGTGGTTCAAAAGTTTCAGACAAGATCGGTGTTATCGAAAACTTGCTTGAAAAAGCTGATAAAGTTCTAATCGGTGGTGGGATGACTTACACATTCTACAAAGCACAAGGGATCGAAATCGGTAACTCACTTGTAGAAGAAGACAAATTGGATGTCGCTAAAGCTCTTCTTGAAAAAGCAAACGGTAAATTGATCTTGCCAGTTGACTCAAAAGAAGCAAACGCATTTGCGGACTATACTGAAGTGAAAGACACTGAAGGTGAAGCAGTTGATCCAGGCTTCCTTGGTTTGGACATCGGTCCAAAATCTATCGCTAAATTTGACGAAGCATTGACTGGTGCGAAAACAGTTGTATGGAACGGACCTATGGGTGTATTTGAAAATCCTGACTTCCAAGCTGGTACAATCGGTGTCATGGACGCTATCGTGAAACAACCAGGCGTGAAATCGATCATCGGTGGTGGTGACTCAGCTGCTGCAGCAATCAACCTTGGTCGTGCAGACAAGTTCTCATGGATCTCTACTGGTGGTGGAGCATCAATGGAACTCCTTGAAGGTAAAGTATTGCCAGGATTGGCTGCACTTACAGAAAAATAATCTTTCGTAAATGAAACGATGAAAAGAGGAACTTTGTTTCCTCTTTTTCTTGTAGCTTGAATTAAAAACGTTTCCGATTGATTTTGGCTCATAAAATCAACTAAATTATGATAAAATGGAAATAGAAAGTTGAGATTATGGGTTATTTTAAAAAATATAAATTTGATAAGTCACAGTTCAAGCTTGGTCTACGAACCTTTAAAACCGGAATTGCTGTTTTTTTAGTTCTCTTGATTTTTGGATTCTTTGGTTGGAAGGGGCTTCAAATTGGGGCTTTGACAGCAGTCTTTAGTTTGAGAGAAAGCTTTGATAAGAGTGTTCATTTTGGAACTTCACGTATCTTAGGAAATAGCATCGGAGGTTTTTATGCTCTTGTCTTTTTTCTCTTAAATACCTTATTTCAAGAAGCCTTTTGGGTGACCTTGCTGATTGTGCCAATCTGCACCATGTTAACCATTATGACAAATGTCGCCATGAACAATAAGGCGGGAGTTATTGGTGGTGTAGCAGCTATGTTGATTATTACCCTATCAATACCGAGCGGAGAAACATTTTTGTACGTGTTTGCTCGTGTATTTGAAACTTTTATGGGTGTTTTTGTCGCAATACTCGTAAATTATGATATTGATCGCTTCAGAAATCTTTTTGAGAAAAAAAGAAAATAATGTTATATTTTGTGACATTATCAATTGACGTATGTATTTTTTTAGACTATAATAGACAGAAAGAAGGAAATTGTGAATGAAGGAAAGAGAATTTCGCCGAAATATGGCTGTTTTTCCTATCGGCAGTGTGATGAAGTTGACCGATCTCTCGGCGCGTCAGATTCGTTATTATGAAGATCAAGAGTTGATAAAGCCTGATCGAAACGAAGGGAACCGTCGCATGTATTCTTTGAATGACATGGATCGTTTACTTGAAATCAAAGACTATATCTCGGAAGGTTTCAACATCGCTGCCATTAAGAAAAAATATGCTGAACGTGAGGCGAAATCCAAGAAAGCAGTGAGCCCAACGGAAGTGCGTCGTGCGCTTCATAATGAGCTCCTCCAACAGGGACGCTTTGCTTCAGCGCAGTCACCTTTTGGTCGCGGTTAGGCAACCGCAAGTAGTCATACATTAAGGAGAAAAACCATGCCAATCACAGCTGCAGATATTCGTCGTGAAGTCAAGGAAAAAAATGTTACCTTTATTCGTCTCATGTTTTCAGATATCTTGGGGACGATGAAAAACGTCGAAATTCCTGCTACAGATGAACAGTTAGATAAAGTCTTGTCAAACAAGGCTATGTTTGATGGATCTTCTATTGAAGGTTTTGTACGTATCAATGAGTCAGATATGTACTTGTACCCAGACTTGGATACATGGACAGTCTTCCCTTGGGGAGATGAGAATGGAAGTGTTGCAGGTTTGATCTGTGATGTCTATACAACAGAGGGTGAGCCATTTGCAGGTGACCCTCGTGGTAATCTGAAGCGTGCGCTTCGTCATATGGAGGAAGTGGGATTCAAATCCTTCAACCTTGGTCCAGAACCAGAATTCTTCCTATTTAAATTGGATGAAAATGGGGACCCGACACTTGAAGTAAATGACAAGGGTGGCTACTTTGATTTGGCACCTACTGACCTTGCAGACAATACGCGTCGTGAAATCGTGAATGTCTTGACCAAAATGGGATTTGAAGTAGAAGCAAGTCACCACGAGGTTGCGGTTGGACAACATGAGATTGACTTCAAGTATGATGAAGTTCTCCGTGCCTGTGATAAGATTCAAATCTTTAAACTCGTTGTTAAAACCATTGCTCGTAAACACGGTCTTTACGCAACCTTTATGGCGAAACCAAAATTTGGTATTGCTGGGTCAGGTATGCACTGTAACATGTCCTTGTTTGATGCAGAAGGAAACAATGCCTTCTTTGATCCAAATGATCCAAAAGGAATGCAGTTGTCTGAAACGGCCTATCATTTCCTTGGTGGTTTGATCAAGCATGCCTACAACTATACTGCCATCATGAACCCAACAGTTAACTCATACAAACGCTTGGTTCCAGGTTATGAAGCACCTGTTTACATTGCTTGGGCTGGTCGCAACCGTTCGCCACTTGTGCGCGTACCAGCTTCACGTGGTATGGGAACTCGTCTTGAGTTGCGTTCAGTGGACCCAATGGCAAATCCATATATCGCTATGGCTGTTCTTTTGGAAGTTGGTTTGCATGGTATTGAAAACAAAATCGAAGCACCAGCTCCGATTGAAGAAAATATCTACATCATGACAGCTGAAGAGCGTAAGGAAGCTGGAATTACCGACCTTCCATCAACTCTTCACAACGCCTTGAAAGCTTTGACAGAAGATGACGTGGTCAAGGCAGCCCTAGGTGAACACATCTACATTAGCTTTCTTGAAGCCAAACGTATCGAGTGGGCTAGCTATGCGACCTTCGTTTCACAATGGGAAGTTGATAATTATCTTGACCTTTACTAATATAGAAGAAAGATTGCCTGAGGGCGGTCTTTTTTTTTCTAGGTCTTCAGACTGATTTTTAGCACTCTTGGCAAAAGAGTGCTAATTTTTTGAGTTTTTGTCTTGACATTCTCTTCTAAGGGTGTATAATAGAATCATGAGTTAGCACTTGAGTGTATTGAGTGCTAATTGATCAGACAGAGAGGAGTGATGAGATGGTTACAGAGCGTCAGCAGGATATTTTAAATCTGATCATTGACATCTTTACCAAAACGCACGAACCTGTCGGATCCAAAGCCTTGCAAGAGTCTGTTAACTCTAGCAGTGCAACCATTCGTAATGATATGGCGGCTTTAGAAAAGCAAGGTTTGCTTGAAAAGGCGCATACTTCCAGTGGTCGGATGCCAAGTGTTGCTGGTTTTCAGTACTATGTGAAACACTCACTGGATTTCGACAGACTAGCTGAAAATGAGGTTTATGAGATTGTCAAAGCCTTTGATCAGGAGTTCTTCAAACTGGAGGATATTCTGCAAGAGGCTGCTAATCTACTAACAGACTTGAGTGGTTGTACGGTAGTGGCACTGGATGTTGAGCCCAGCAGACAACGGTTGACAGCCTTTGATATCGTTATTTTAGGACAACATACAGCCTTGGCAGTATCTACCTTAGACGAATCGCGAACGGTTACCAGTCAGTTTTTGATCCCAAGAAACTTCTTGCAGGAGGATTTGCTGAAGCTTAAGGCAATCATTCAGGAACGTTTCCTGGGGCACACCGTTCTAGATATTCACTACAAGATTCGGACGGAGATTCCGCAGATTATCCAGCGTTACTTCACAACGACGGACAATGTCATCGATCTCTTTGAACACATCTTTAAGGAAATGTTCAACGAAAACATTGTGGTGGCTGGTAAGGTTAATCTCTTGAATTTTGCAAATCTAGCAGCTTATCAGTTCTTTGACCAACCACAGAAAGTGGCTCTGGAAATTCGTGAGGGTCTGCATGAAGATCAAATGCAAAATGTCCGTGTTGCGGACAGTCAAGAGTCTTGTCTAGCAGACCTAGCAGTGATTAGCAGTAAATTCCTCATTCCTTATCGAGGTTTTGGAATTCTAGCGATTATCGGTCCGGTTAATCTGGATTACCAGCAATTGGTCAATCAACTCAATGTGGTCAATCGAGTCTTAACTATGAAACTCACAGATTTCTATCGCTATTTGAGTAGTAATCATTATGAGGTGAGTTGAACATGAAATTACATAAATTCCTAAAAAGGAGGCGAAAAATGTCTGAGGAAATAAAAAACGAAGAAGTAAAAGAAGAGGAAGTTGTGGAAGCTACTGAAGAAGCTGTAGAAACTACTCCTGAGAAAACAGAGTTAGAACTAGCCAATGAACGTGCGGACGAGTTTGAAAACAAATACCTCCGAGCTCATGCAGAAATGCAAAATATCCAACGTCGTGCTAATGAAGAGCGTCAAAACTTGCAACGCTATCGTGGTCAAGATTTGGCAAAAGCAATCTTACCATCGCTCGACAACCTAGAACGTGCACTAGCAGTTGAAGGATTGACAGACGATGTCAAAAAAGGATTGGAGATGGTGCAGGAAAGCTTGATTCACGCTTTGAAAGAAGAAGGAATCGAAGAAATCGTAGCTGACGGGGCTTTTGACCATAACTATCACATGGCCATCCAAACTCTCCCAGCAGACGAAGAACACCCAGCAGACACCATCGCTCAAGTCTTCCAAAAAGGCTACAAACTCCATGACCGTATCCTACGCCCAGCAATGGTGGTAGTATACAACTAGGCTAGAGAACTTAAAAACTTGTCCGAAACGACAAAAAACTATGAAGAAAGATAAAAAGCAAGCCGGAGGCTTGCAAGGAAGATATTGCCCACTGTGGTGAAAGTTTCAGTAGCATAAGCTACTGAAACAGGGGATTTTTGAGACAATAGGCTCAAAAATAAGTGATGAAATCCCGAAGGGATTTGCTCACGTCCCCACCACTTAAGGGAAATATCAAAAATAGAAAATTAACTAACAAGGAGAAAAACACATGTCTAAAATTATCGGTATTGACTTAGGTACAACAAACTCAGCAGTTGCAGTTCTTGAAGGAACTGAAAGCAAAATCATCGCAAACCCAGAAGGTAACCGTACAACTCCATCTGTAGTATCATTCAAAAACGGTGAAATCATCGTTGGTGACGCTGCGAAACGTCAAGCAGTTACAAACCCAGATACAGTTATCTCTATCAAATCTAAGATGGGAACTTCTGAAAAAGTTTCTGCTAACGGAAAAGAATACACTCCACAAGAAATCTCAGCTATGATCCTTCAATACTTGAAAGGTTACGCTGAAGAATACCTTGGTGAAAAAGTAACGAAAGCAGTTATCACAGTTCCAGCTTACTTCAACGATGCTCAACGTCAAGCAACAAAAGATGCTGGTAAAATCGCTGGTCTTGAAGTAGAACGTATCGTCAACGAACCAACTGCAGCAGCCCTTGCTTACGGTTTGGATAAGACTGACAAAGAAGAAAAAATCTTGGTATTTGACCTTGGTGGTGGTACATTCGACGTTTCTATCCTTGAATTGGGTGACGGTGTCTTCGACGTATTGTCAACTGCAGGGGATAACAAACTCGGTGGTGATGACTTTGACCAAAAAATCATTGACCACTTGGTAGCAGAATTCAAGAAAGAAAACGGTATTGACTTGTCTACTGACAAGATGGCAATGCAACGTTTGAAAGATGCAGCTGAAAAAGCTAAGAAAGACCTTTCTGGTGTAACTTCAACACAAATCAGCTTGCCATTTATCACTGCAGGTGAAGCTGGACCTCTTCACTTGGAAATGACTTTGACTCGTGCGAAATTTGACGATTTGACTCGTGACCTTGTAGAACGTACAAAAGTCCCAGTTCGTCAAGCCCTTTCAGATGCAGGTTTGAGCTTGTCAGAAATCGATGAAGTTATCCTTGTTGGTGGTTCAACTCGTATCCCAGCCGTTGTAGAAGCTGTTAAGGCTGAAACTGGTAAAGAACCAAACAAATCAGTAAACCCTGATGAAGTTGTTGCTATGGGTGCTGCGATCCAAGGTGGTGTGATCACTGGTGATGTTAAAGACGTTGTCCTTCTTGACGTAACTCCATTGTCACTTGGTATCGAAACAATGGGTGGTGTCTTCACAAAACTTATCGACCGCAACACTACTATTCCAACATCTAAATCACAAGTCTTCTCAACTGCGGCAGACAACCAACCAGCCGTTGATATCCACGTTCTTCAAGGTGAACGCCCAATGGCAGCAGATAACAAGACTCTTGGACGTTTCCAATTGACAGATATCCCAGCTGCACCTCGTGGAATTCCTCAAATCGAAGTAACTTTCGACATCGACAAGAACGGTATCGTGTCTGTTAAGGCTAAAGACCTTGGAACTCAAAAAGAGCAAACAATCGTTATCCAATCTAACTCTGGCTTGACTGACGAAGAAATCGACCGCATGATGAAAGATGCAGAAGCTAACGCTGAAGCAGATAAGAAACGTAAAGAAGAAGTTGACCTTCGTAACGAAGTAGACCAAGCAATCTTTGCGACTGAAAAGACAATCAAGGAAACTGAAGGTAAAGGCTTCGATGCAGAACGTGATGCTGCTCAAGCTGCCCTTGATGACCTTAAGAAAGCCCAAGAAGATAATAACTTGGATGAAATGAAATCAAAACTTGAAGCGTTGAACGAAAAAGCTCAAGGACTTGCTGTTAAACTCTACGAACAAGCCGCAGCAGCTCAACAAGCTCAAGCAGGGGCAGAAGGCGCACAAGCAACAGGAAATGCAGGCGATGACGTCGTAGACGGAGAGTTTACGGAGAAATAAGATGAGTGTATCGGATGAAGAGTATCTAAAAAATACACGAAAAGTTTATAATGATTTTTGTAGTCGAGCTGACAACTATAGAACATCAAAAGATTTTATTGACAATATTCCAATAGAATATTTAGCTAGATATAGAGAAATTATATTAGCTGAACATGATAGTTGTGTCAAAAATGATGAAGCGGTAAGGAATTTTGTTACTTCAGTATTGTTGTCGGCGCTAGTATCAGCACTAGTATCAGCAACCATACAAAAACCAGAATTTATAATATCGTTTATAATTGGCATGGTTTGGGTTGTCTGTGTATTCCTTCTAATCTATTGGAATTTTATAGCCAATACTAAGAAGCGACAAAAATATATAAATGTTTCTGTACTTATAGGATATTTAAAATCAAAATAAAGTTAATTTACTTATTCGCAGAGGTTGCAACCCAGCCTCTGTTTTTCGGTAAAATAGAGGGTGTTGCGTATGAAAAAAGTACTTTGTATCATTTATCCTAATTTTTCTCTTTATGAGATAACCGCTTTAACAAGTACTTTAGCTCTGTCTTTTGATATCACGATTGATTATGTCGCTTCAGATTATTCGATAGTTATATCTGAGGATGGCTTACCTTGTCAACCTACAAAAACATTGGATCAAATCTGTATAGAAGAGTATTCTTGTATCATTTTACCAGGAATGGTAAATATAGGGCCTGCTCTACAGGATGAAAAATTAGCCTCATTTTTGAGAGAACTCGGTGAGCAGGATATCTTAATTACAGCAATTTCTTCTGCGCCCATTTTGTTAGCGAAAGCTGGCTTGTTGAATGACACGAAATTTACTGGTGGGATTTGGCAAAACTTCTTTGACTATTTTGAATTTCTTCCTCGGGAAAATTTCAAAGCAAAAGCTGTCCTGCAAGATAAAAATATCATTACTGCTATTGGCTTTGCACATCAAGAGTTTGCAAGAAAAGTGATTCTTGGTCTAGGTTTGGCAGAAAATACTGACAACTATTTTAAAGAACAGAACGAATATTCAGAAGAGGACTTAATTTTTACTCTATCGGACAAAGAGTTTGATGAAGTGAAACAGAGTATAGAAAATACCATCTAATGATTTACTTATAAATTATAGAAAGGAATAAGGGTGTTCGTAATTGAACTTGAGCGGAAAGCTTGGAAATTAGATAAACCTCCTAAGAAATCCTGATTTCTTGTCGGTTTCCTAAATTTCAGTCGCTTTCTGTTCGCTCTTAGTATCTTGTATGAACAATACTGAATTTTATGATCGTCTGGGGGTGTCAAAAAACGCTTCGGCAGACGAGATCAAAAAGGCTTATCGTAAGCTTTCCAAAAAATACCACCCAGATATCAACAAGGAGCCTGGTGCTGAGGAAAAGTATAAGGAAGTTCAAGAAGCCTATGAGACTTTGAGTGATGACCAAAAACGTGCAGCCTACGACCAATATGGGGCTGCGGGTGCCAACGGTGGCTTTGGTGGTGCTGGCGGTTTTGGTGGCTTTGACGGAGCAAGTGGCTTCGGTGGTTTTGAGGATATCTTCTCAAGTTTCTTTGGCGGAGGCGGAGCTTCGCGCAATCCAAACGCTCCTCGTCAAGGGGATGACCTCCAGTATCGTGTGAACTTGACCTTTGAAGAAGCTATCTTCGGAACAGAAAAGGAAGTTAAATACAATCGTGAAGCCAGCTGTCGTACATGTAATGGATCTGGTGCTAAACCAGGGACAAGTCCAGTCACTTGTGGACGCTGTCATGGCGCTGGTGTTATTAACGTCGATACGCAGACTCCGCTTGGTATGATGCGTCGCCAAGTAACCTGTGATGTCTGTCATGGTCGCGGAAAAGAAATTAAAGATCCATGTACAACTTGTCACGGTACAGGTCATGAAAAACAAGCTCATAGTGTCCATGTGAAAATCCCTGCTGGTGTGGAAACTGGCCAACAAATTCGCCTAGCTGGTCAAGGTGAAGCAGGCTTTAACGGTGGACCTTATGGTGACTTGTACGTGGTTGTTTCTGTTGAAGCCAGTGATAAATTTGAACGTGAAGGAACAACTATTTTCTACAAGTTGAATCTCAATATTGTCCAAGCAGCTCTTGGGGATACTGTGGAAATTCCAACTGTACATGGTGATGTTGAATTGGTCATCCCAGAAGGAACTCAGACTGGCAAGAAATTCCGTCTACGTGGCAAGGGAGCGCCAAGCCTTCGTGGAGGTGCGGTTGGTGACCAATACGTGACTGTCAATGTGGTGACTCCGACAGGCTTGAACGACCGCCAAAAAGCTGCTCTTAAAGAATTCGCAGCTGCAGGTGACTTGAAAGTTAATCCAAAGAAAAAAGGCTTCTTTGACCATATAAAAGATGCATTTGAAGGAGAATAAAGTAAAAAGAGCCGATTGGCTCTTTTTTTGTGTAATCTTTGGAAATTTAGCACCGAGAAAATCATTCTCCAGCTGGTCTACTATTTATACTTTTGAGTAAGCAAGCCAGCTACATCCATCTCCTGAATGAGTTGCTTGATTTCCGCTTCTTTGCCAGGCTTAACTGTGATAGTATCAATGTGGTTGATTGCCGAATTATCCTGAATCTCCACCAAAGTCAAAGCTTTTTCATAGAATGAAATTCCCTTTTTAAAACTTTCCTGATTATTCCAAAAGAGAAGTGAGTAATTAGGGTTAAATGTCTTTCCTTTTTCTTGGAAATACTTTTCACTTTCCTTCTCTAAAAATTGGAATAAGCCATGATTGAACAAGTTATCCCCTACTTTATAGTAGGAAATCTCTCCTGTCTGGAGGACATAGACTTCGAGTCGGTTTTTGGTGAGTTTTGGACTTTCTTTTAGGACGGGGTGGCTATTGATGACCTCATCTGAGAAAGTAACATAAAAATGTAAGCCTCCACCCTCAAATTGATACCTTCCATTTGATTCTACTTTCTTAGGAGGCATGTCAAGAGAGATAAAGATTTGTTTTAAGTCGTCATTCCCTTTTTGGATGTCACTCGGTGAGGCCTTGAAAAGATTCATCAGTAGTAGAAATGCCAAGGCTACAAGCAGGCAGAGGCAACCACAAGGGATCGCGATGACCTTCGCTAGAACTTTTAAAAACTGTTTCATTTTCACTCCCTCCCTTTTCTGTTCGAATCTAGTAATCCAAAATGGATTTAAGGAAAGTTGGAGGATTTCTCATTCTTGTTTTTCTTCTTGGAGGAGCGCCATTCTAGTTTGGAAATCCTTTTCCAAGACTTTGAACTTGTAGGTCAAATCTTTTTGATATTCCTTGATAAGGGCTTTTTGTTGGTCGATGATTTGCAGGCTGTTTTGGATGATATCCAAATCATCCTTGATAGCTTCGACGCGGTCAGTTGTATCTAGAACTTCATCCTGAATGGCTTGGCGATTTTTTACGACAAAATAACTTCCAGCTGCAGCTCCTGCGAATAGCAGTAGATTTGATAGTTTCATGGCAACTCCTTAAGCGTTTCTAATGGTTTCAGCGACTTGGGCAAGTTTGTCAAAGTCAGGTTCGTGAGCGATAAAGTCAATCTTAAGGTCATCTTCTGCACCGTAGCGAGGTACGAGGTGCACATGGGTATGAAAGACCGTTTGACCAGCGACTTCCTCGCAGTTGGCAATGATATTCATGCCAGTAGCCTTGGTAGCCTTCATGACTTTTTGAGCCACTGTTGGCACTTGGGCAAAGAGTTGGCTGGCGCTCGCAGCATCCATCTCCAAGAGATTGCGGTAGTGTTCTTTTGGTACGACCAGGGTGTGTCCAGGCGTTACTTGAGAGATATCAAGGAAAGCAAGAACCTGCTCGTCCTCGTATACTTTTGAAGCAGGAATCTCCCCTGCGATGATCTTACAAAAAATGCAATCTGACATAAAATCCACCTCTACTGTATTGAATTTTGATATAATATAGCTACATTATACCAGATTCGGAGAAAATATGTTAGAAATTAAAAACCTGACAGGAGGCTATGTTCACGTTCCTGTCTTGAAAGATGTGTCCTTTACCGTTGAAAGTGGGCAGTTGGTCGGTTTGATTGGGCTCAACGGTGCTGGGAAATCAACGACTATCAATGAGATTATCGGTCTTTTGACGCCTTACAGTGGGGAAATCAAGATTAACGGTCTAACCCTGCGAGAAGATGCGACTAGCTACCGCAAGCAGATTGGCTACATCCCAGAAACGCCTAGTCTGTATGAGGAATTGACTCTTAGAGAGCATATCGAAACGGTTGCCATGGCCTATGGTATTGAGCAAAAAGTGGCTTTTGATTGTGTGGAACCTTTGTTAAAAATGTTCCGCCTGGACCAAAAATTGGACTGGTTCCCAGTGCATTTCTCCAAAGGGATGAAGCAGAAGGTCATGATTATCTGTGCTTTTGTGGTGGATCCGAGTCTTTTCATCGTTGATGAGCCTTTTCTTGGCCTCGATCCACTGGCTATTTCTGACTTGATTCAGCTTCTAGAAGCAGAAAAGCAAAAAGGCAAGTCCATTCTCATGAGCACCCACGTGCTAGACTCAGCAGAAAAGATGTGTGATGCCTTTGTTATTCTCCACAAGGGGGAGGTGCGGGCTCAGGGGAACCTCCAGCAACTCCGCGAATCCTTTGCCATGCCTGAGGCTAGTTTGAATGACATTTACTTGGCTCTGACCAAAGAGGAGGGGCTATGAAAGACTTGTTTTTAAAGAGAAAGCAGGCTTTTCGCAAGGAGTGTGTCGGTTATCTGCGTTATGTTCTAAATGACCACTTTGTCTTGTTCCTGCTGGTTCTCATCGGTTTTCTAGCCTACCAGTATAGTCAGCTTTTGCAAAATTTTCCTGAAAATCATTGGCCTATCCTCTTGTTTTTGGGGATTGTCTCTGCCTTGCTTTTGGCTTGGGGAGGAATCGCGACCTACATGGAAGGACCTGACAAGCTCTTTCTCTTAGTCAGTGAAGAGGAGGTTAAGTCTCACCTCAAAGGTCAGACAGTGCGCTCACTAGTCTTTTGGCTCTTTGTCCAAACCCTTTTCTTGCTTTTATTTGCGCCCTTATTTTTAGCCATGGGTTATGGCTTGTCAGCCTTTCTCATCTATGTGCTTTTATTGGGAGCTGGGAAATACTTCCTCTTTCGCCAAAAATCCAGTAAATTTTTTACTGAGACTGGACTGGACTGGGACTATGTTATCGCCCAAGAAGGCAAGCGCAGGCAAGTCTTGCTTCGTTTCTTTGCTCTCTTTACTCAGGTCAAAGGCGTTTCAAATAGTGTCAAACGTCGCGCTTATCTGGATTTCATCCTTAAAGCAGTTCAGAAAGTACCAGGGAAGATTTGGCAAAACCTCTATCTTCGTTCTTACTTGCGAAATGGAGATCTCTTTGCCCTCAGTTTGCGCCTCTTGTTCCTATCCTTGTTAGCTTTGCTCTTTATCGAACAAGCTTGGATAGCGACGGCAGTGGTGGTTCTATTTAATTACCTCTTGCTCTTTCAGTTACTGGCCCTCTATCACGCCTTTGATTACCAATACTTGACCCAGCTCTTCCCACTAGACAAGGGACAAAAGGAAAGAGGGTTGCAGGCTGTAGTCAGAGGATTGACCAGTTTCGTCTTGATAGTGGAATTAGTCGTCGGCCTTGTGACTTTCCAAGAAAAACAGGCCCTCCTAGCCTTGCTGGGTGCTGGTTTAGTTTTACAAGTCTTGTACCTGCCTTATCAGGTGAAACGCCAGATGCAAGACTAACATTGCTTAAACAATACAAAAAGAAGTTGAGTTCAATCTGTCTCAGCTTCTTTTTAGTTACTACAAGATAATGGTTGGACCGTAGAGACTCAACTTGGTCTTGACTTGGTCAAAGTGAAAACGGTCATAGGCCCGCCAAGCAGCACGAGTAGGAGCATCTGGTTCGAGAGCACTGAGGCCCATGAGAAGACTGGAAGTCTGGTAAAATTTTTCCAGTTCAATCAAGAATCGATTATCCACTGTCTCAGCTTTAGAGAGAAAGAGAAGAATAGAGTTTAATTGCTCCTGAAAGCGAACGTCGTCAGCTGTTGCCTGTTTGCAGACTTGGTAAGCTTTATTTAAGTCAGTAATCAAAGTCTGAGCTGTTTTGATAGGGTCTGTATCCGTCATGAGAATTCCTCCTTTGTGATGGTTCTAAAGTTGTTTCAAGTGATTGTCTTTCTATAATCATAGCTTATCACTTTTAACTCTTTTTTTACCTTCAAATCTTTAATTGTCATTGAAATTTCCTGAATGGTAATTGCAGGATTTTATGATAAAATAATTGTAAGATTATCATAGCTATTTTGCGAATGATTCGACACTTTAGGAATTTTTGAGAACCGTTTAGGATTTGGTGAAAAATAGTTTCTAGACTTATGCTATCCTCTTTTTAGGAGGTTTTATCCATGAACTACATTATCATCCAAAAAGAGAAAGAAATTTTCAAATTAAACATAAAGGATATCTACTATATCCAAACACATCCAACTAAAGCCCATACCGTACAGATTATTACAGAAGAAGCTAGTTTTAATATGGTTCAAAATTTAAGTAATCTTGAGAACCAATATGGGGAAACCTTGATGAGATGTCATCGAAATTGTTTGGTCAATCTTGGTAAATTAAAATCGATTGATTTTCAAGAAAGAATCCTTTTTCTTGGAGAAGAAGGTCAATATGCTGTCAAGTATGCCAGACGTCGCTATAGAGAAATTCGTCAAAAATGGTTGAAACAAGGAGAGTAAGAAGATGAGAATATTTGTTTTAGAAGATGATTTTTCTCAACAGACTAGGATTGAAACGACGATCGAGAAACTCTTGAAAGAATATCATATTATTCCCAGCTCTTTTGAGGTCTTTGGGAAACCAGACCAACTGCTGGCAGAGGCACATGAGAAGGGGGCACATCAACTTTTCTTTTTGGACATTGAGATTCGAAACGAAGAGATGAAGGGGCTAGAGGTGGCTAGAAAGATTCGGGATCGGGACCCCTATGCCCTAATCGTCTTTGTGACAACTCACTCAGAGTTTATGCCCTTGTCCTTTCGCTATCAAGTGTCAGCTTTGGACTACATTGATAAGGCCCTTTCGGCAGAGGAGTTTGAATCTCGTATCGAGACAGCCCTCCTCTATGCCAATAGTCAAGATAGTAAAAGTCTGGCGGAAGATTGCTTTTATTTTAAATCAAAATTTGCCCAATTCCAGTATCCCTTTAAAGAGGTTTACTATCTCGAAACGTCGTCCAGAGCCCATCGTGTTATTCTCTATACCAAGACGGATAGGCTGGAATTTACGGCGAGCCTAGAGGAGGTTCTCAAACAGGAACCCCGTCTCTTGCAGTGCCACCGCTCTTTTCTCGTCAATCCTACCAATGTAGTTCGTTTGGATAAGAAAGAAAAACTGCTTTTCTTTCCCAATGGTGGAAGCTGTCTAATCGCGCGTTATAAGGTCAGGGAAGTGTCTGAGGCTATCAATAACTTACACTGAGCTAGGAGAGTTTATGAATATTGCTTGGATATTGTTGTATATACTTATTACTAATGGGCTAGAAATTGTCATTTTCTTTAAGGTGGATGGAATTAATCTTACTTTCGAGAGGATTTTTAAGGCTTTTCTTTTTAAGATACTGTTGGCCTTTGTTTTTGTAATGATTAGCTATATAGTAGGAAATACTTACCTATCTTATTTTATGGAACCCTTGTACGGCATAGGCTTGTCTTTCTTATTGTTAAGAGGGCTTCCTAAAAAACTCCTTTTCTTTTATGGTCTCTTTCCAATGATATTGGTGAATCTCTTTTATAGAGGAGTCTCCTATTTTGTGCTTCCATTTTTGGGACAAGGGCAAGTATATGATGACTACTCATTTACTGGGTTATGTATAATAATTTTCAATTTCTTCATTTCTCTAGTCTTTTTGAAATGGTTGAACTATGATTTTACTAGTTTGAGAAGGGAGATTCTCGATAAAGATTTTCAAAAATCCCTGACTAAGATTAACTGGATAATGGGGGCCTACTATCTAGTCATGGAAAGTCTATCTTTTTTTGAATATGAACAAAGTATTCAATCGACGACTGCTCGTCATCTGATCCTAGTGTTTTACTTGCTCTTTTTTATGGGGGTTATTAAGAAATTAGATACCTATTTGAAGGAAAAACTTCAGGAAAAACTGAACCAAGAGCAGACCTTGCGCTACAGAGATACGGAGCGGTATAGTCGACATATAGAGGAACTTTACAAGGAAGTACGGAGCTTTCGTCATGATTATACCAACCTCTTGACCAGCTTACGCCTAGGTATTGAAGAGGAGGATATGGAGCAGATAAAAGAGGTCTACAACTCCGTTTTAAAGAACTCCAGCCAGAAATTGCAGGACAATAAATATGACCTGGGCCGGTTGGTGAATATTCGGGATCGTGCCCTCAAGAGTCTTCTAGCAGGAAAATTTATAAAAGCCAGAGAAAAGGATATTGTCTTTAATGTCGAAGTACCTGAGGAGATTCAGGTCGAGGGGATGAGCCTGCTTGATTTTTTTACCATCGTATCTATCCTTTGTGATAATGCCATTGAAGCCAGTCTAGAGGCTAGTCAACCTCATGTCTCAATCGCCTTTTTAAAAAGTGGAGCACAGGAGACCTTCATCATTGAAAACTCTATCAAAGAAGAGGGGATAGATATTTCTGAAATCTTCTCTTTTGGAGTTAGTTCTAAAGGGGAGGGCCGAGGTGTTGGTCTCTATACCGTCATGAAGATTGTGGAAAGTTATCCCAATGTCAGTCTCAATACCACCTGCCAAGATCAAGTCTTTCGTCATGTTTTAACAATTCACTTGCTGCCTGTTGCTAATTAGAGAAATTGTGAAAAAATTGGCAGAAGCTAACAGATAAGTTTTGTCTTTATACGGTTTGATTTTTACAATAGTATGCGAGGTATATTAAATGGATAAGAAATCCTTTTTTATCATCTGTTCTACGTTGATCATAGCATCAAATCTTCTCATGTTGTCCGTGGTGAACAAGGGAGAAGAAACAGGGAGCAATCTGTTTGTGATTGCTATAGCCTGTGTTTTACTACCAGCCTTTTTATATGCAGTTGAAAACCAACTGACTTCATTGGTAAGAGTAGAATCAATACTTCTGATTCAGTTGACAGTTATATCCCTACTCCGTCTTATCAACAGAATAGGGAGTACGCCTGAAATCCTCAACATCATCATTACCCTTCTCGTTTTGGCAAGTGGGACAGCCTGTATCCTTGTTGCGATTATGAGAATATATGAGAACAGACGGAAGTAAGGGTGAATAGTTTTCGAATTTAGGTCTTTACGTTGTTAAAATCCCCTAGGGCAAGTATGTTTTTCATGCTTGCCTTTTAAATTTTTTAACAATTCAAGATGTTTTGATGACCATTTATGATTTGAGTGATCCAAGAATAAAACAAGTGCTATACTAGCAGTGTAAAGGTTGTAGCTCAACTAAGATAAAGCACACATTTAGGAGGAAATCTTATGAAGAAAAAAATACTGATTATTTTCATCTTGTATTTAATCATGTCCATCTTTCTTTATCCGCTTAGGGAAAGTGTTTGGTATCTTCTGTTTTATACCATAGCCTATATAATTGCAGTTATGATCTATTTTGCTTTAACTAAAAAGAAAGGAACAAAGAAATGAAAACTTTTCTTGCTAAAAAACGGAACACCTTTCTTACGAGATTGTTCCTAGGGCAGTTGCCCTTGCTTGTCTCTATTTATCTATTTCTATCTCGTCAGTTTTTAAATTTTTCCTTGGTTTTCCAATTTCTTTTAGTGGTTATTAACTTGGCTTCGATTTTGGTTACTGTTTACCTCACTAGGGAGATGAGGATAAGAGAGTTTGAAGACGATGATTTAGTTAGTCCTAGAACCAATCAAGTCATGTTCATCGGCCTGACAAGCTTTATGTCTATTATCTGTTTGTATAGAGGTATAACAGCAGGAGAATTCTATCAACAATTAATTGCCTATATTGGCGCTATTCTCTGCTTGATCATCATGCTTCTGCTCATTTGGGGATTGAAGTATTATAAAAAGTAGCTTGCCTTCCTCTTCTGACAGAATCTTTTATTAGGAGGCTCTATTAAACTGTCCGTGAAATAAGTGAATGGAGGTATTTAAAATGAAATATAGATTATTTCTTGTTATTTTCTTGAGTAGTATTTTGGATATTCTTTTAGGAACATTTTTACAAATCTCTAATGTATCGATTGGGTGGCTTGTTCTTTACAGTGCCTTGTTTGAAGCAGGAGTTTTTCTTCTTACCAATAAAGGGTTTGCGGTTCAAATCAAGGAGGCAGACATTCAAAACCGTTTTAAATTTATTTTTGGAAAAACGATATGGTTTCAAATTCTTTTGCTTATCTTTGTGATGGCCAAACTTTATCTTGGTTTGGATGCGAAGTTGATTTTATTTTACGGGCATATTTTCATTATCTTTAATGCCTTAATATATCTATTATCTAGTAGTCGGGTTAGTCTTAAAAAGAGCAAACCGTCCTCTTAATCTTGTAGCAGTAGAGCCCGGCAAGGGGAGGTATTAGGCTAGTCGTTGTCTTGTAAATAGTAGGGGAATTTCTATGAAAAAACACTCTATTCTTTTCAAAACGAGTGCAATTCTTTCTTATTTGTTTTTGTTTTTTGGATTGTTTTGGACAACCCAATTTTGGAGCAATTATTGGGAGTTCTCGTCTTGGGTAGGAAATCTTATCTGGATCCGAAACATCATCAGTGTTCTCTTTATCGGTCTGATGGTTTGGGTTTTGGTCAGGTCGGGCCATGCTTATCTCTTTCGCATCCCTAGGAAAAAGTGGTTGAGCTATTCTGTTCTGACGGTGTTAGTAGCTATCGTGCTGATATGCTTTAACTATCTGACAGCTAAACACGTTCAGGGAACAAACGAAGGTTGGAATTTATTTATTGCCTATAGTGAGACCAATTTTGCGGAGTTCGGTGTTTACCTAACTTTAATCGTACTAGGACCTCTGATGGAAGAATTGGTGTGTAGAGGACTGCTTCAGCACGCCTTCTTTAAGAATTCGATATGGGGGCTTGATCTTCTCTTTCCTTCACTCCTATTTTCCTTGCCTCACTTTTCTAGCTTGCCAAGTCTCACAGATATTTTTGTCTATACGACAGTGGGCTTTCTATTTGCCTGTCTGACACGTTATACGAAGAGTATCTATCCTTCTTATGCGATTCATATTGTTAATAATATCATCGCAAACTTACCATTTTTGCTCACTTTTCTACATAGGGTCTTGGGGTGAAAAAACCAAAAGGTTTACTTTTCAGCCATAGAGGAGTTCATCATGTATAAACACTTATTTTTTCTAGATTCAAAAACTTTAGACTGGTTGACACCTTATATTCTAGTCTTGGCTTCTGACACCATTGCCTTTAATGTTTTTGTGTTAACCTTCGTATCTGCGGCGGTCTTTTCTTCCCTGAATCCCATGTTAGCTTTTATGGCTATATTCTTAGGAGCTGGTTATGTTATCGGATTTTGGTTACTAAAATGGTTTGTTTTGGAAAGACTAGAGCTAAAGGATGACTTGTAGGAAAGTTTGTTTGTTGAGGAGGATAGCTTTATGACCATTTTCAATAAGTGTCATGCCTTGTTTTTTGGATTTTTAGTATTTGCAATCGTTGGTGCAGCGGGTTATTCCATTAATCAAGGGGATTATTTTCAACACCAGTATACATTCATTATTATAAAGAGTCTCTTGCTTTTCCTTAGTTTTGGCTATGCGAGATGGTTTGATATGATTTCTTTTGGGATTTTAAGCAAGAAACAACTCTTGCTGTTCATTGGAATCTTTCTTCTCACGGTGCTGGTAAATATAGGCTATCATGCTTTTTTCTCAGTTGCTTCTGGTGCCTCGGCTCAACACCTTGAGGAAACTAGTAACGGACTTTCACTTTCCTTTATTGTAAGTGTCACAGTTTTAGCACCTATCCAAGAGGAATTCATTTTCAGAGGAATCCTGCAAGGTGCGATTTTTGAAAATTCTTGGCTAGGTCTTGGACTGACTGCCTCTCTCTTCTCTTTCCTGCATGCTCCTTATGATGTTCCCTCGTTTTTCTATTATCTACTTGGGAGCTTGTTGCTGGGCTTTGCTTACAAAAAGAGCCAAAATTTGTGGGTTTCTACTCTAGTCCACATGTCTTACAACAGTTTGCCACTTTTAACTTATTTCTAAAAATCATGAAAAGGTAAGCAGAAGACGGTGCTTGCCTTCTTTAAGCTATAATGATAGCCTGAATCAATTGAGATGCTTTTCTTTGGGAATCGGGTGTGAAGCGGTTGACGAATAGACCAAAAACTAGTAGAATAGTAAGGAAACTTTATACGGAGGAAAGAAATGGACTTGGGTGATAATGAGCTAACGCTGACCCCTATACCTGGGAAGAGTGGCAAGGCTTATATGGGAAGCTATCCTGATGGGAAGCGCGTCTTTGTAAAAATGAACACCTCTCCAATCCTACCTGGCTTAGCCAGAGAACAAATCGCTCCTCAATTACTATGGACTCGTCGTTTGCCAGATGGTCGTGATATGTGTGCCCAGGAATGGTTGACGGGCAAAATCTTGACACCGCACGATATGAACCGCAAGCAAATCATCAATATCTTGACGCGTCTCCACCGCTCACGTCCCTTGATGAAGCAGTTGAGCCGTTTGGGATATACCATGGAGACGCCAGTAGACTTGTTGAAGTCTTGGAGACAGGAAGCACCCGAAGCCTTGAAACGACATCAGTACTTAAACTCGGTGATTGATGATTTGCGCAGGACGGTTCCAGGTTTTAGGGAAGACCATGCAACGATTGTGCATGGGGATCTTCGCCATAGTAATTGGATTGAGACAGAGAGTGGGCTTGTTTATCTAGTGGATTGGGATTCGGTTCGTCTGACGGATCGTATGTTTGATGTAGCGCATTTGCTATGCCACTACATTCCGGATCATCAGTGGCGCCAATGGTTGAGAGACTACGGCTATAAGTACAATCAGACAGTGTTAGATAAATTGTATTGGTATGGTCAGTATTCTTACTTGAACCAGATTGCCAAATACTTTGTAAATCAAGATTTAGATAATGTAAACCGGGAGATTTATGCCTTGCGTGTCTTCCGTGATAAGTATGGAAAGAAGAGATGAGAGTTAGAAATCGTAAAGGGGCGACAGAATTACTAGAGGCCAATCCTCAGTATGTGGTCCTCAATCCCTTGGAAGCCAAAGGGAAATGGCGAGACTTGTTTGGAAATGATCATCCTATTCATGTTGAAGTTGGAAGTGGGAAAGGGGCCTTCGTATCAGGAATGGCCAAGCAAAATCCTGGCATCAACTACATCGGGATTGACATCCAAAAGTCGGTATTGAGTTATGCCTTGGACAAGGTGCTTGAAGTTGGAGTTCCCAACATCAAATTGCTGTGGGTAGATGGTTCGGATCTGACTGACTATTTCGAAGACGGTGAAATTGATCGTCTCTACCTAAACTTTTCAGATCCCTGGCCTAAAAAACGCCATGAAAAACGTCGTTTGACTTACAAGAGTTTCTTGGATACCTTCAAGCGCATCTTGCCTGAGAATGGAGAAATTCATTTCAAGACGGATAACCGTGGCTTGTTTGAGTACAGCCTAGTGAGCTTTTCTCAGTATGGCATGAAGCTCAATGGTGTCTGGCTTGATTTACATGCCAGCGATTTTGAAGGCAATGTCATGACGGAATATGAGCAAAAATTCTCCAGCAAAGGTCAAGTGATCTACCGAGTTGAGGCAGAATTTTAAGAAATAGCTTGAAAACTAGCCGTTTGAGTGCTTATACTTTACATAAATTGACAAACGTGCTATACTGATAGTGAGAATATGAGAAAGAGAGGCGGGGAAATATCTTCGCCTCTTGCTTATGAGGAGGTGGACACAATCGCAACAATCGTAGAATTAGTCAGAGAAGTTGTAGAACCAGTCATCCAAGCACCTTTCGAACTCGTGGATATCGAGTATGGAAAGATTGGCAGTGACATGATTCTCAGTATTTTTGTAGATAAACCTGAAGGAATTACCTTGAACGACACGGCAGATTTGACAGAAATCATCAGTCCTGTCCTAGATACCATCAAGCCTGATCCCTTCCCAGAACAATATTTCCTAGAAATTACCAGTCCAGGCTTGGAACGTCCTTTGAAAACCAAGGATGCTATCGCTGGAGCTGTTGGGAAATACATCCATGTCGGGCTCTACCAGGCCATCGATAAGCAAAAAGTTTTTGAAGGAACTTTGGTGTCCTTTGAAGGGGATGAGTTGACTATGGAGTATATGGACAAGACACGTAAGAAAACCGTCCAAATTCCATACAGTTTAGTATCAAAAGCACGTTTAGCAGTAAAACTATAGAAAAGAAAGGATAGCTTTTGAGGATTCAAAAGCAAAAAGAACATGAGTAAAGAAATGCTAGAGGCCTTCCGCATTTTGGAAGAAGACAAGGGAATCAAAAAAGAAGACATCATCGACGCAGTAGTAGAGTCACTTCGTTCCGCTTATCGCAGACGCTATGGGCAATCTGACAGCGTAGCCATTGACTTCAATGAAAAAACAGGTGACTTTACAGTTTATACTGTCCGTGAAGTTGTTGATGAAGTATTTGATAGCCGTTTGGAGATCAGCTTGAAAGATGCTCTTGCCATTAATTCAGCCTATGAGCTTGGTGACAAAATCAAGTTTGAAGAAGCACCAGCTGAGTTTGGTCGTGTAGCAGCCCAATCTGCCAAACAAACCATTATGGAAAAAATGCGCAAGCAAACACGTGCCATCACCTACAATACTTATAAAGAACATGAACAAGAAATCATGTCTGGTACAGTAGAACGATTTGACAACCGCTTTATCTATGTCAACTTAGGTAGTATCGAAGCCCAATTGTCCAAACAAGACCAAATCCCTGGAGAGGTGTTTGCTTCCCACGACCGTATTGAGGTTTACGTTTATAAAGTTGAAGACAACCCTCGTGGTGTCAACGTCTTTGTTAGCCGTAGCCATCCAGAAATGATCAAACGCTTGATGGAGCAAGAAATTCCAGAAGTTTATGACGGAACTGTCGAAATCATGAGCGTAGCCCGCGAAGCTGGTGACCGTACTAAGGTTGCCGTTCGTAGCCACAATCCAAACGTGGACGCTATCGGGACAATCGTTGGACGTGGTGGTGCTAATATCAAGAAAATCACCAGCAAATTCCACCCAGCTCGTTACGATGCCAAGAGCGACCGCATGATTCCTGTCGAAGAAAACATCGACGTTATTGAGTGGGTAGCGGATCCAGCTGAGTTTATCTACAATGCCATCGCACCTGCAGAGGTTGACCAAGTTATCTTTGATGAAAATGACAGCAAACGTGCCTTAGTCGTTGTACCTGATAACAAGCTTTCTCTTGCCATCGGTCGTCGTGGACAAAACGTTCGCTTGGCAGCTCACTTGACGGGTTACCGTATCGATATCAAGTCTGCAAGTGAATTTGAAGCTATGGAAGAAGCAGGTCAAGTGGATTACGCTGACACAGACGAATCAACTGAAGAATAAAAGCTGCTAGAGGAGGGAAAGATGAAAACAAGAAAAATCCCTTTGCGCAAGTCTGTTGTATCTAACGAAGTGATTGACAAGCGTGATTTGCTCCGCATTGTCAAGAACAAGGAAGGACAGGTCTTTATCGATCCGACAGGCAAGGCCAATGGTCGAGGCGCTTATATCAAGCTAGACAATGCAGAAGCCCTAGAGGCCAAAAAGAAGAAAGTCTTTAACCGCAGCTTTAGCATGGAAGTGGAAGAAAGCTTTTATGACGAGTTGATCGCTTATGTGGATCACAAAGTAAAAAGAAGAGAGTTAGGACTTGAATAAGCAAAAGATAAGCAATCTCTTGGGACTTGCTCAGCGAGCAGGACGGATCATATCGGGTGAGGAATTGGTGGTCAAGGCCATCCAAGACCAGAAAGCCAAGCTAGTCTTTCTAGCGCATGATGCTGGTCCTAATCTGACCAAGAAGATTCACGATAAAAGTGACTATTATCAAGTAGAAGTTATAACCGTGTTTTCAACACTGGAATTAAGCATAGCAGTCGGAAAATCGAGAAAGGTTTTGGCTGTGACAGATGCTGGATTTACAAAGAAAATGAGGTCTCTTATGGAATAGAAGAGGAGGACATGATTTGTCTAAGAAAAGATTGTACGAAATCGCAAAAGAACTTGGAAAAGAAAGTAAAGAAGTTGTAGCGCGTGCAAAAGAGTTGGGCTTGGATGTGAAAAGCCACTCATCGAGCGTGGAAGCTGCTGCTGCTGAACAAATCGCAGCTAGCTTTAAACCTGCACCTGCTCCTAAAGCAGAAGCAAAACCTGTAGCACCAAAAGTAAGTGTAGAAAAGAAAGCGGAAAAGCCTGTTTCAGCTAAACCAGCTGCCGCTAAGGAAGAAAGCAAATCAGCTACACCTGTAGCTCCTAAGGAAGAAAAAGTAGTGGCCGCAAGACCACAGAGTCGAAACTTCAAAGCGGAGCGTGAGGCGCGTGCCAAAGAACAGGCAGAGCGACGCAAACAAAACAAGGGAAACAACCGTGACCAACAACAAAACGGCAACCGTCAGAAAAATGACGGCCGTAATGGTGGTAAACCTGGTCAAGGAAACCGCGACAATCGCCGATTTAACGACCAAGGGAAAAAACCACAAGGTCAAGGGAATCGTGGCAATGATCGCCGTCAGCAGCAAGACTTCCAGCCAAAACCAGCTGGACCACGTGTTGACTTTAAAGCCCGTGCAGCGGCTCTAAAAGCAGAGCAAAATGCAGAATACGCACGTTCAAGCGAGGAGCGCTTCAAACAATCGCAAGCTGCCAAAGAAGCCTTGGCTCAAGCTAATAAACGCAAGGAACCAGAGGAAATCTTTGAAGAAGCTGCCAAGCTAGCTGAACAAACGCAACCAGCGGTAACAGTAGCTCCTGTAGCGAAAGAAGCGCCAGTGGATACACGTCGTAAAAAACAAGCTCGACCAGACAAAGAACGTGATGATTATGATCACGAAGAAGATGGTCCTAGAAAACAACAAAAGAATCGAAGTAGTCAGAATCAAGTGAGAAATCAAAGAAATAGTAACTGGAATAACAACAAAAAGAATAAAAAAGGGAACAAGCAAAACAACCGTAACCAGGCTCCAAAACCTGTTACAGAGCGTAAGTTCCATGAATTGCCAACAGAATTTGAGTATACAGATGGTATGACCGTTGCGGAAATCGCAAAACGTATCAAACGTGAACCAGCTGAAATCGTTAAGAAACTCTTTATGATGGGTGTTATGGCCACACAAAACCAATCCTTGGATGGGGAAACCATCGAACTCCTCATGGTGGATTATGGTATCGAAGCCAAACAAAAGGTTGAAGTGGATAATGCCGACATCGAACGATTCTTTGTCGAAGATGGCTATCTCAACGAAGATGAATTGGTTGAGCGTCCACCAGTTGTGACGATCATGGGACACGTTGACCACGGTAAAACAACCCTCTTGGATACCCTTCGTAACTCTCGTGTTGCTACAGGTGAAGCAGGTGGTATCACTCAGCATATCGGTGCCTACCAAATCGTGGAAAATGGCAAGAAGATTACCTTCCTTGATACACCAGGACACGCGGCCTTTACCTCTATGCGTGCGCGTGGTGCATCTGTTACCGATATTACTATCTTAGTTGTAGCGGCCGACGACGGGGTTATGCCTCAGACTATCGAAGCCATCAACCACTCAAAAGCAGCGAATGTTCCAATCATTGTAGCTATCAACAAGATTGATAAACCAGGTGCTAACCCAGAACGTGTTATCGGTGAATTGGCAGAGCATGGTGTTATGTCAACAGCTTGGGGTGGAGATTCTGAGTTTGTCGAAATCTCGGCTAAATTCAACCAAAACATCGATGAACTCTTGGAAACAGTCCTTCTTGTGGCTGAAATTCAAGAACTCAAGGCCGACCCAACAGTGCGTGCGATTGGTACGGTTATCGAAGCGCGCTTGGATAAAGGAAAAGGTGCAGTTGCAACCCTTCTTGTTCAACAAGGTACCTTGAATGTCCAAGATCCAATCGTTGTCGGAAATACTTTCGGACGTGTCCGTGCTATGACCAATGATCTTGGTCGTCGTGTTAAGGTTGCAGGTCCATCAACACCAGTTTCTATCACAGGTTTGAACGAAGCGCCAATGGCGGGTGACCACTTTGCTGTTTACGAAGATGAAAAATCGGCGCGTGCAGCAGGTGAAGAGCGTGCAAAACGTGCCCTCATGAAACAACGCCAAGCTACCCAACGTGTCAGCCTTGAAAACCTCTTTGATACGCTTAAAGCCGGTGAACTCAAATCAGTTAATGTTATCATCAAGGCCGACGTCCAAGGTTCTGTTGAAGCTCTTTCTGCCTCACTTCAAAAAATTGATGTGGAAGGTGTGAAAGTTACTATCGTTCACTCAGCGGTCGGTGCCATCAATGAATCTGACGTGACGCTTGCAGAAGCTTCCAATGCCTTTATCGTTGGTTTCAACGTACGCCCTACACCACAAGCTCGCCAACAAGCCGAAGCTGACGATGTAGAAATCCGTCTCCACAGCATTATCTACAAGGTTATCGAAGAGATGGAAGAAGCTATGAAAGGGATGCTTGATCCAGAATTCGAAGAAAAGGTTATCGGTGAAGCAGTTATCCGTGAAACCTTCAAGGTATCTAAAGTGGGAACCATCGGTGGATTTATGGTTATGAGTGGTAAGGTTACCCGTGATTCTAAAGTCCGTGTCATCCGTGACGGTGTCGTTATCTATGACGGCGAACTTGCAAGCCTGAAACACTACAAAGACGACGTCAAAGAAGTTGCAAACGGTCGTGAAGGTGGATTGATGATTGACGGCTACAATGATATCAAGATGGATGATGTGATTGAGGCTTATGTCATGGAAGAAATCAAACGATAATAGAGAAACGATAGCCGATTTGACTCATCGTCAACAGCGCCTTGATGAACCTCAGTTCTATCTAAGGCTTGTTTCCTAGATTCAAATGGCTCTAGTTCCTCTATCTAATAGAAATAGCTAGGTCTGCTGGCCTAGCTTTTGGTTCAAAGTAGAGAAAGGAATATCATGGCAAATCATTTCCGTACGGATCGTGTGGGCATGGAAATCAAGCGTGAAGTCAATGAGATTTTGCAAAAGAAAGTTCGTGATCCACGTGTCCAAGGTGTGACCATTACAGATGTTCAGATGCTAGGTGACTTGTCTGTTGCCAAGGTTTACTACACCATTTTGAGTAACCTTGCTTCGGATAACCAAAAGGCTCAAATCGGGCTTGAAAAAGCAACTGGTACGATTAAACGTGAACTTGGTCGCAATTTGAAATTGTACAAAATCCCAGATTTAACCTTCGTCAAAGACGAATCCATCGAATATGGAAACAAGATTGACGAGATGCTACGCAATCTGGATAAGAACTAAGAAGGAGGGGAAACCCTCTTTTTTGGTGTATGCTAATCGTCCTTATGGTATAATATAAGCAGTAAAATCATTTTATACTCTTCGAAAATCAAATTCAAACCACGTCAGCTTCACCTTGCCGTACTTAAGTACAGCCTGCGGCTAGCTTCCTAGTTTGCTCTTTGATTTTCATTGAGTATTAGAACATACATGGAGGTTGTCATGGATAATATCATAGATGTGTCAATACCCGTTGCAGAAGTGGTGGACAAGCATCCAGAAGTCTTGGAAATCCTAGTTGAGCTAGGTTTTAAACCACTTGCCAATCCCTTGATGCGCAACACAGTCGGTCGCAAGGTATCGCTCAAACAGGGTTCTAAGCTTGAAGGAACGCCTATGGACAAGATTGTCCGCACACTGGAAGCGAATGGCTATGAAGTGATTGGATTAGACTAATGGCAGATGAACGGATTCATATCCTACGGGATATTTTGTTAGAATTGCATAATGGTGCCTCTCCTGAGTCGGTTCAGGAGCGTTTTGATGCGACCTTTACAGGTGTCTCAGCTATTGAGATTTCCCTCATGGAGCACGAGCTGATGAACTCAGACTCAGGTGTCACCTTTGAAGATGTCATGGAACTCTGTGATGTCCATGCCAATCTTTTTAAAAACGCTGTTAAGGGTGTCGAAGTGGAGGATACCGAACACCCTGGTCACCCAGTTCGCGTCTTCAAGGATGAAAATCTGGCTCTCCGTGCTGCTCTGATTCGCATTCGGAGATTGTTAGATACCTATGAGTCTATGGAAGACGAGGAAATGCTGGCAGAGATGCGTAAGGGTTTGGTCCGTCAAATGGGGCTTTTGGGGCAATTTGACATTCACTATCAGCGCAAGGAAGAGCTCTTTTTCCCCATCATGGAGCGCTATGGTCACGATTCACCTCCAAAAGTCATGTGGGGAGTGGATGATCAGATCAGAGAACTCTTTCAGACAGCTCTATCTACAGCCAAGTCACTACCAGAAGTACCGATTAGCACTGTAAAAGAAGATTTTGAAGCTTTTGCGACAGAGTTTGAAAGTATGATTTTCAAGGAAGAGTCCATCCTCCTCATGATTCTTCTTGAGTCCTTCACTCAGGATGACTGGATTCAGATTGCGGAGGAGAGCGATGCCTACGGCTATGCCATCATCCGTCCGTCAGAGAAATGGGTTCCAGAACGCCAGAGCTTTGTTGAGGAAAAGAGTGCAGAGGAGCCCGTGCAGCTAGACACTGCTGAAGGCCAAGTGCATCAAGTTATCGATACGCCTGAAGGTCAGTTTACCATTACCTTTACCCCTAAGGAAAAGGAAGCAGTGCTGGACCGCCATAGTCAACAGGTATTTGGCAATGGCTATCTCTCGGTCGAGCAGGCCAACCTCATCCTCAATCATCTCCCTATGGAGATTACCTTTGTCAATAAAGACGATATTTTCCAGTATTACAATGACAATGCGCCAGCTGATGAGATGATTTTCAAACGGACGCCATCCCAAGTCGGGCGCAATGTTGAACTCTGCCATCCGCCCAAGTACTTAGACAAGGTGAAGGCTGTTATGAAAGGTCTTCGTGAGGGTAAAAAGGACAAGTATGAAATGTGGTTCAAGTCGGAGTCGCGAGGCAAGTTTGTCCACATCACCTATGCTGCGGTACACGATGAAAACGGAGAATTTCAAGGAGTGTTGGAGTATGTTCAGGATATTCAGCCCTACCGAGAGATTGATACGGACTATTTCCGTGGATTAGAATAAGGAGAATCAATGAGTTACGAACAGGAATTTATGAAGGAATTTGAAGCTTGGGTCAATACCCAGATCATGATCAACGACATGGCGCACAAGGAAAGTCAAAAAGTTTACGAAGAAGACCAAGACGAGCGTGCCAAAGATGCCATGATTCGCTACGAAAGTCGCTTGGATGCTTACCAGTTCTTGCTTGGTAAGTTTGAAAATTTCAAGGCAGGCAAGGGATTCCATGATTTGCCAGAAGGCTTGTTTGGTGAGCGAAATTATTAAAATAGTGATACTTTCTTGATTTTTTATCGAAATCTTGATAGAATATCTTTATTAAATCCTTGTAAGAGCAGGGATTTTTTATTGAAAGGATTTTATCATGTCAAAGAAACTCCAACGTAAAAAACAATTAAGAAACAGTCTTCGTCGTTCAGGTGCATTTTCAAGTACAGTGACTAAGGTTGTTGAAGAGACCAAGAAAGTCGTGAAACACGCAGAAAAATCTGCTAGCGAGGCAGGAAAAGTTGTCTCTAAAAAAGTGGAACAGGCAGTAGAAGCGACCAAGGAACAAGCTCAAAAAGTAGCTAATTCTGTAGAAGATTTCGCAGCGACTTTGGGTGGCCTCTCAGTAGATCGTGCTAAGACTTTCTATGATGAAGGGATCAAGTCGGCTGCTGACTTTAAAAACTGGACGGAGAAAGAACTCCTTGCCTTGAAAGGCATCGGCCCAGCTACCATCAAGAAATTAAAAGAACACGGAATCAGTTTCAAGTAATCTTTCTTGAGCCTTGCATTTCCGAGAAAAACTTGCTACAATAGAGCCATTAGAGGTGTTTTGTATCCCACATTTTACAGAAAGTGGCGGCGCTGAGAAGTCCACAAATGTGTCAAAACTGGTTGCTGATGGATGAAAAATTGAAATAAAAATGTCTTTTTGTTTTAAAGACGAGAGTTGCGGGCATCTGCCCGAAATTGGGTGGTACCGCGGATAAGCACATTCGTCCCTGTCATGGATATGGCAGGGGCGATTTTTTGTAGAAAGCGAGGTAGAAGGATGACAAGAGCAGAGTTGCCAGAACGTTTAGAAACCGAACGGCTTGTTTTACGAGTCCGTACCGTGGCTGATGTTGTGGATATCTTTGACTATGCCAGTAGGCCAGAAGTTTCCTACCCAGCAGGCTTTCCTCCCGTCAAGACCTTGGAAGATGAGATTTATTATCTAGAGCATATCCTTCCCGAGCGCAATGAAAAGGACAATCTCCCAGCGGGTTATGGAATTGTCGTTAAAGGGACCGATACTATCATCGGCTCTGTTGATTTCCCTCGTCGTCACGAGGATGATGTCTTGGAGATTGGCTATATCTTACATCCAGACTATTGGGGTCTAGGTTATGTTCCAGAGGCGGCACGTGCCTTGATTGACCTAGCTTTTAAAGAACTGGGTCTTCATAAGATTGAGCTGACTTGTTTTGGCTACAATGTCCAAAGTCAACGAGTCGCAGAGAAACTTGGCTTTACCCTTGAAGCTCGAATCCGAGACCGTAAAGATGCTCAAGGCAATCACTGTGACAGTCTGATATATGGATTGCTGAAGAGTGAGTGGGAAGAGCAAATGTAAAACAAACTTGTAAGAGTATTTTACAAGTTGAACTGTTCGGAAAAATCGAACAGTTGAGGTTTATGAGCATTTGGAAGCGAGGTAAGAAAAATTGGATATAAGTCAGATAATTACTCTGCTGAGCGGCGCAGGTATTGGTGCGATCTTGAGTGCAATTTTGGTATTTGTGAATAACAACAAGAGGAATCGGCTTGATTATATTACCAAAGAGCGGTCTGAGTGGAGGAATTCCATGAAAGCAATCATAGTTGATTTATTAGATGGAAGAAATCGACATTCTGCGATTAGTAAATTAAGAACTCAATTAAATCCTTATGGACATAGAATGACTTTTAAGTATTCAAAAGAATATTATTTGAGGGATGCCCATATCTGGTACTTAATTGATGATTTTGATTATTCGGAAAAGCAGATACACAAACTTGTTGAGTATTTAGAGTTATCTATAAAATATAATTGGGAACATAGTAAAAAAGAAATCAGCTATAGACCTCTTAATTTAATTTACAATTTTATTAAATATATTGTAGTTATTTTACTTTTTGCGTCTTTATTTTCATATACGATTAAGATGGGGAAAGATTGGCAATCTTTAATTATGTTTTTTGATTTACTGTCAATCGCTCTTTTATTCATACAAAATTGGATAATTGATTCTTGGAATTATAGCTCTGTTACTTCGACGAAAAAGCAGGTTTCATGGATTATTATCTCATATGTAATTCCATATGCATATTTTTTAGGTAAGTTGCTATATTTTTTTGCTAATCAAAATTTTATATCTTTGAGTGAGCTTATTTTTATTTTCGTGATTGTTATCTTTTTAATCGTTATTTTAAGTTTCATTTTTGTTCCCCAGCACGATAGCATAGAAGAATGGTACATTGCAAAAATTAAATTAGTCGAATTTGGACAATTAAAAGATATACAAATGTCAAACCAATTATATGACGAAATTTCTTATTTTGAAAGCAAAATAGAAAGACTTAAAAGTAGTATAAGTGAGAAAGAGTTTAAAAAATTACATGAGAGGAAACAAAGAGTTAAAAAAGAATTTATTAAAAAAAGAATAGAAACCGATATACGATATACTGAAAAAAACAAGGAACATAAATTAAAATTACTTGAATCAATCACATCAAAAAAGGAGAACACACATGTCTAAAGAACTTTCACCTAAATACAATCCAGCTGAGGTTGAGGCTGGTCGTTACCAAAAATGGCTTGATGCCGATGTTTTCAAGCCTTCTGGTGATCAGAAGGCTAAGCCTTATTCTATCGTTATTCCACCACCAAACGTAACTGGTAAACTTCACCTTGGTCACGCCTGGGATACAACTTTGCAAGATATCATAATCCGTCAAAAACGCATGCAAGGTTTCGACACGCTTTGGCTTCCAGGGATGGACCACGCGGGGATTGCGACTCAGGCTAAGGTTGAGGAGCGCTTGCGTGGCGAGGGCATTAGCCGTTATGACCTCGGTCGTGAGAAATTCCTAGATAAAGTCTGGGAATGGAAAGACGAATATGCCACTACCATCAAGGAACAATGGGGCAAGATGGGGCTCTCTGTAGACTACTCTCGTGAGCGTTTCACCCTTGACGAAGGTTTGTCAAAAGCCGTTCGCAAGGTCTTTGTGGACCTTTACAAGAAAGGCTGGATCTACCGTGGTGAGTTTATCATCAACTGGGACCCAGCAGCTCGCACAGCCCTTTCTGATATCGAGGTTATCCACAAGGATGTCGAAGGTGCCTTCTACCACATGAACTACATGTTGGAAGACGGTTCACGCGCCCTTGAAGTTGCAACAACTCGTCCAGAGACCATGTTTGGAGACGTAGCTGTTGCGGTCAATCCAGAAGACCCACGCTACAAGGATTTGATTGGTAAAAACGTCATCCTTCCAATCGCTAACAAACTCATCCCAATTGTTGGAGATGAACACGCCGACCCTGAGTTTGGTACTGGTGTCGTGAAAATCACGCCTGCCCACGATCCAAACGACTTCTTGGTTGGTCAACGTCACAACTTGCCACAAGTCAACGTCATGAACGACGACGGAACTATGAACGATCTTGCCTTCGAATTTGCAGGCATGGACCGTTTTGAAGCTCGTAAGGCAGTCGTTGCCAAGTTGGAAGAAATCGGTGCCCTTGTTAAAATCGAAAAACGTGTCCACAGTGTTGGTCACTCAGAGCGTACAGGTGTTGTGGTTGAACCACGCTTGTCTACTCAGTGGTTTGTCAAGATGGACCAATTGGCCAAGAATGCTATTGACAACCAAGACACAGAGGACAAGGTCGAATTCTACCCACCTCGTTTCAACGATACCTTCCTCCAATGGATGGAAAATGTCCACGACTGGGTTATCTCTCGTCAGCTCTGGTGGGGTCACCAAATCCCTGCTTGGTACAATGCCGAGGGTGAAATGTATGTCGGTGAAGAAGCTCCAGAAGGCGACGGATGGACTCAGGACGAAGACGTTTTGGATACTTGGTTCAGTTCTGCCCTTTGGCCATTCTCTACCATGGGCTGGCCTGATGTCGACTCAGAAGACTTCAAACGCTACTTCCCAACTTCAACCTTGGTAACAGGTTACGATATCATCTTCTTCTGGGTGTCTCGTATGATTTTCCAATCCTTGGAATTCACTGGTCGTCAGCCATTCCAAAACGTCCTTATCCACGGTCTCATCCGTGACGAGCAAGGACGTAAGATGTCTAAATCTCTCGGTAACGGGATTGACCCAATGGATGTCATCGAGAAATACGGTGCTGATGCCCTTCGTTGGTTCCTGTCAAACGGTTCTGCGCCAGGGCAAGACGTGCGCTTCTCTTACGAGAAAATGGATGCGTCATGGAACTTCATTAACAAAATCTGGAACATCTCTCGCTACATCCTCATGAACAATGAAGGCTTGACCCTCGAGCAAGCAACTGCCAATGTCGAAAAAGTTGTCAACAAGGAAGCTGGAAATGTCACTGACCGCTGGATTCTCCACAACCTCAATGAAACGATCGGCAAAGTTACTGAAAACTTTGACAAGTTTGAGTTTGGTGTGGCTGGGCACATCCTCTACAACTTTATCTGGGATGAGTTTGCGGACTGGTATGTTGAGTTGACCAAGGAAGTCCTTTATAGCGATAACGAAGAAGAGAAAGTCATCACACGTTCTGTTCTCCTATACACTTTGGACAAGATCCTTCGTCTCCTTCACCCAATCATGCCGTTTGTGACAGAGGAAATCTTTGGACAAATTTCAGAAGGCTCTATCGTTACAGCAGAATACCCAACGGTCAACCCAGCCTTTGAAGACCTTGCGGCTCACACAGGTGTAGAAAGCCTCAAGGACTTGATCCGTGCTGTTCGTAATGCGCGTGCGGAAGTAAACGTAGCACCAAGCAAGCCTATCACCATCCTTGTCAAGACAAGCGATAGTGATTTGGAAGCCTTCTTTAACAGCAATGTCAACTACATCAAACGCTTTACAAATCCAGAACGCTTGGAAATCGCATCAACTATCCCTGCACCTGAACTTGCTATGTCAAGCGTCATCACAGGAGCAGAAATCTACTTACCACTGGCTGACCTCCTCAATGTCGAAGAAGAATTGGCTCGTCTCGATAAGGAACTGGCTAAATGGCAAAAAGAACTGGATATGGTCGGCAAGAAGCTCTCTAACGAACGCTTCGTAGCCAATGCCAAACCAGAAGTCGTCCAAAAAGAACGCGACAAACAAGCCGACTACCAAGCTAAGTACGACGCGACCGTAGCACGTATTGATGAGATGAAGAAACTCGTGAAATAAACACAGAAACACGGCGAAATGCCGTGTTTTTTTGGTATAATCAGTATAAATAAATTATCAAAAAGAGGTACAGATATGCCTTATGAATCAGGTGGAAGAGCAGATAAATTAGGTAATAAATATGAGTTCAACTGGATTGTTTTAAAATTTATTGATATTATTTCTGAAAAAATAGATGCTATAAAAATTGAACCAATTGGTCCCGAAGGAGAGTGTGTAGATGTTTTAGTACGATATAAAAATGGGAGTACTGAAGCACAGCAATGTAAAGGAAGAAATGCCAGTAAAGAAAGTTGGTCTCTTGCAGATTTAAATCAAAAGGGAATTCTTAAGAGTTGGAAAAGACATTTAGAAAGAGACCCGCAAGTAAAGGTTTCATTGATTAGTCCACTTTCATTTACAAGTTTTTCAGATTTGATTTATAGAGCTAAAACTAATGATGAGGCTCAGTCTTTCATTAAGTATCAGATTGACACTTCTTCGGAAGTTAGAAAGTTATTGAACAATTATATTGAGTATTTGGGATTTTCTAAGGAAAGAGACATTCGAAAAATTATAAATTTTTTAAGTAGGACGGTTATTAGACAAGAGCCGTATCCAGATAATGAAGAATTTATTAAAGATAAGGTTAGTCAATACTTTATTGGTGATGCTACTAGCATAAAGTCAAAATTCATTAATTTAATTTTACAAGGTGAAATTTATGGAAGATGGCTTTCATTTCAGGATTTAGAGAAATTTATTAAAAATGAGAAAATTGAATTCAGAAATTTAGCACGTGATGATAGGATAATGCCTAGAATACATATTTTAAATGATGAGTATAAAAATAGCTTTAAAACATTGGATTCGGGTCTAAAAATTCGCACACAATTTGATGAATGTAAGAAATATATTCAAGAAGGAAAATCAATTATCATTCACGGTAAAGCTGGGAATGGTAAAAGCGGTTTAACAGAAAATATTATTGATTGGTGTAATAAAAGTAATATTTTACACTTAGATTTAAAACTAGATTGTTATATTCCTGAGGGTACGGCACAAGGATGGGGGGAGAAATTAGGATTTCCTGCTAGCATTAGTTATTGTTTGAACGCTTTTTCTAAAGAGAATAATATTGTTCTTATATTAGATCAACTAGATGCGTTAAGATGGACAGCAAGGAATTCTAAAAGTTCACTTGCGACTTGTTTGGAGTTGATTCGAGAGATACGGAACCTCAATTTGGAAAGAGAGAACAAAATCTCAGTTATTTTTGTTTGCAGAACTTATGATTTAGAAAATGATAGCGGAATTAAGGCGTTATTTGAAAATAAATCGAAAGATGATACAGAGTCTTGGCATAAAGTTGAAGTTAATGAATTATTTGAAAATGAGGTTGAGGAAATTTTAGGGAGTAAATACCATAATTATCCAAACAGATTAAGACAGTTGTTGAGAACCCTGAGTAATCTTTATATTTGGGAACAAATTAATTACAAAGAAGAATATTATCAAATAAAAAATACTTATGACCTAGTTGATAAATGGTGGAGGGATTTATCAGAAAAATGTCAGGAAGCCGATTTAAGTGAAGATGATCTGAATAAATTAAAAGAAAAGCTTGTCAATTTATTTGCTGATACAGGTAAAACTGTGTTTAGTAAGAGAAGAATAATAGGTAATGAGAAAGCTCTGCGATATTTAATTAGCCAAGGGATGTTAACAGAGCGTTCCAACAAAGTTTCTTTTGTTCATCAGTCATTCTTAGATTGTTTTGTTGCAGAGCAAATGATTCTTGATTACTACGATAATTATGACGATATAAATGAAATTATTGGAGATAAAACACAACAGAATCCAACAAGACGTTATCAATTTCAAATTTTTCTTCAATTATTATTAGAAGAATCAGAAAAAGATTTTTTAAATTTTGGAACTAGATTAATAAAGAGTGATAATGTCAGGTTTAATTTCAAATATGTTTTCTTTGAAATCTTAGGAAGTATTCAAGAACCATCTAAAAAGATTTTAAATTATATAGCAGAGCTGATTCAAGAAACAGAGTATAGAAATCATTTGTGTCAAACGGTAATTAGTAGTCATCCATTATATGTGAATTTTTTAGTGGAAGAGGGTATTTTTAAAAAGTGGTTTGATGAGAATAGAATATTAGTAATTAATTTATTAAGTAGTATCTCTCCAAATTACACAACTGAAAGTATTAAATTTATCAAATTATCAATAGCAAATTCTGATAATAAAAATGAGTGGTGGGGCTGTTTCTTTAATGATTATCATAATGATTCAGAAGAATTTTTTAAGGTAAGATTGCATTATTGGAAATCTTATCTAAAAGAACCAGATTTGTTTGACGACTTCTATAAAAATATAAACGCATATACAATTAAGATTATATGTTTATTTCTTGACAAATTTCAAGACTCTGATAATAGTAATAGATTTTATAGTGAATCAAAGGAATTCGACGAAGATTCCCATAATTACATAGATAAAAATTGTATACAAATCGTCAAAATATTATTGCCTTATCTTAAAAAGTATTCCGAGAATAATTCTACTAAATACAATCTAGCTCTGAAAGAACGCGATAGATTACAAAGATATTACCTTCATTTGTTAAATGAAGCAAATAAATGTCTAATTTCGAAATATCCTGATATTTTTTTTGAAACTTATAGTGATTATATGGGAAATGGTGATTATCTTTATAATGAAGTTGTTTTAGATGCATTGTATTATTTACCAGCGAGCTATTCTGATACTTGTATCAAATACTTACTGATTGATTTTTACAAAAACCTCTTTGAAAAATCTCAAGGTTATGAAGAAAAATTGATTTTAGCCAAACGATTGATTTCTAAGGTCTCAAAAAGATGTTCATTAGAAATGTACCATAAACTTGAAGAACAAATTATTCATTATGTATCACCTAAGGCTAAACAAAGACTAGCAAGGAGAATTGAAACAAATAAATCTCAAAATGATTATAGGGTTTATTGGCCATTTTGGGGAGATTTACAGTATAGATTGCTATCAGTTTTACCGAAAAAAAGAATGAGTAAAGAAGCTATCGAATTACTAAAGGTATTAGAACGATCTAATAGTTTTTCTGATTCTTTTTATGACTCACATTGTGGAAGTGTAGTTTCTCCGCTACAAGGAAAGAATATTTCTGCTAAATCTTGGAGAAATATTCTCATCAGTCCAAAAGGTGAGACTAAATGTAGATGGGATAGTGAGAGACACATATTTATTGAGTCTTCTCCTAGAGAATTAGCTAGGGATTTTAGAATTGCTGTTTCTAAAAATCCTAAAGAATACGTTTCTTTATTTTTAAACTTATCGTCCAATCATAAAATCAATGAACATTATATAGATGGTCTACTAGGTGGAATTGTAGACTTAGAAAAAATTCCAGATCCTGTTTTAAGTGACCTTGAATTCATACTATTAAATTTTGTAAATGAAAATAATTGGGAGAATCTCTATTATTTTTTCCGAGTCATAGAGAAACACGCAAATATGGGATGGTCCGATGAAGTTTTTGGAAAGCTTAATTATTATCTTAAGAAAACTGATTTAGATGTTCTTGATAAATTTAACGAGAATCAAACTCTGGAAAATTATTTACAACAGTCATACTCAACTTTAAGAGGTCATGGAATACACGCTTTGACAAAACTAATAGAAAATTCACCAACAAACATTTCGTACTTCAAAAATACTATCATTTCACTTGCTAATGATAAGACTGACTACGTACGCTTAAATGCTATTTTTCTTCTGTATATAATTTTGGATTTAGATAAAGATTTTGCTAGAGAGTTATTTAGAGGGATTTTTACGGATGAAAAGATGATAATTCATTGGTATAGTAATTATATTTTGTATAGTCTATATGAAGATGAGAAAAAACTGATTCAACCTCTACTGCAAGTAGCTTTCGATTCAAAAGATAAATTGCTTATAAAAAATGCTTCATCCTTAATTACAGAAATTTATATTAATACAGGAGAAATGGAATCAACCGTATATGATGGGAATGGACTTCAAGCAGAAGGTATTTGTCAGATGGCAATTAATTATTTAAAGGTAAAGAACCATGAAGAGAAATCAAAGAAGATTATACTGCATCATTTAAGTAAGAATATTACAAATTTAGAAAAAATTTTACCACAGTTGTTCCGGGATGATTTGTTGGATATTAAAGAAGATAAAGATTTAATACTTAAGCTACTAACTTCAGAATATAGAGATAAGTTATATTATTATTTTTTAAAATTTCTTGAAAAACAGGTATCGATTTCAGATTATGAAAACATCATATTTGAAACAGTGTCTAATATTGTGAGCAAAAACAATGAATTGAAATTGGAACCATATTATTATAGACGAATAGAAGAATATCTTTCTAGGTTAATGATACAGCTTTATGATGAACATAAAGGGGATGATATTGCTGATAGGTGTTTAGATATTATTGATCAAATGTTTGAAAATGAGTTCGGCAGCTCACGAACTCTGATTGAAGAATTGATGAATAAATAACAAAATTTTATAAGAAACTGATAGTAAGAGATTGAATTATTATGAATCTTAGAAAGAATTAGTTAAATATAATGTAATGTATTCTTTTCAAGAGTTAGTCTTTTTACATATAAAAGCTAAAGTAAAAGATATAGATTTCTCTCCCTTAACCTTTGACTATTCCGTAAAATTATCGTACAACAAAGAGTACATGATAAAATGAGGTCAGAGTCTGTTCGCTCTGGCGATAGTAGTAAAAATGAGGAGAAACGCTTTGGAATTAGAAGTATTTGCTGGGCAAGAAAAAAGTGAACTATCTATGATTGAGGTGGCGCGTGCTATCTTGGAACTTCGTGGTCGCGATCATGAGATGCATTTTAGTGATCTTGTAAACGAAATTCAAAACTACCTTGGAACATCAAACAGCGATATCCGCGAAGCTTTGCCTTTGTTCTACACAGAGTTGAACTTTGACGGTAGCTTCATCTCACTTGGAGACAACAAATGGGGGCTTCGTTCATGGTATGGTGTGGACGAAATCGATGAAGAAATCATCGCTCTTGAAGAAAGTGATGACGATGAAGTAGCACCAAAAGCTAAGAAAAAACGTGTCAACGCCTTTATGGATGGTGATTCAGATGCCATTGACTACAATGCAGATGATCCAGAAGACGAAGATGCATACGAAGCAGACCCAGCTCTTTCATATGATGATGATAATCCAGATGATGAGAAAAATGAAGTGGAAGCTTACGATGCAGAAATCAACGAAATCGCCCCTGATGACTTGGGTGAAGACGTGGATCTCAACGAAGAAGACGACGAGTTTTCTGACGATGACGCAGAAACGAGTGAAGAAGAGTAAAAGACTATACAGAGGAGATCGCCTGATCTCCTTTTTCGTTCCTTGAGCAGGCCATCCGTTTGAATGCGGATTTTTAGTTGGTTTTCTGAAAGTAATCTTCTTATTTTCAGGTTTTACCGATTCGGGTTGACAAATGTTCTGCTTTAAGGTATCATATTGTTCGGGCACCTCTTTTAGAGGTCGGGGCTCCCTAGTTACTAGGGAGCTATTTTTGTTTTTCAGGAAGTTTTCTTGAAAAGTCGTTATTCATAAGGGTCTTGTTTTCAATCTCCCCTTGTAGTTAACAAGGCCTTGAGCATTTTAGAAAGAGGAATCTATGTCTACGAAATATATTTTTGTAACTGGTGGTGTGGTGTCGTCTATTGGGAAAGGGATTGTGGCAGCAAGTCTAGGCCGTCTCTTGAAAAATCGTGGTCTCAAAGTAACCATTCAGAAGTTTGACCCTTATATCAATATCGATCCGGGAACCATGAGCCCTTACCAGCACGGGGAAGTCTTTGTGACAGATGATGGGGCTGAGACAGATTTGGACTTGGGTCACTATGAACGTTTTATCGATATCAATCTCAACAAATATTCCAACGTGACAACTGGTAAAATCTACAGTGAAGTTCTTCGTAAAGAACGCCGTGGAGAGTACCTTGGCGCAACTGTCCAAGTCATTCCTCATATCACAGATGCTTTGAAAGAAAAAATCAAGCGTGCCGCTGTCACGACTGACTCTGATGTCATTATCACAGAGGTTGGTGGAACCGTTGGGGATATCGAATCCTTGCCATTCCTAGAGGCCCTTCGTCAGATGAAGGCTGATGTGGGTGCAGATAATGTTATGTATATCCACACAACCTTGCTTCCTTATCTAAGGGCTGCTGGTGAGATGAAGACCAAACCAACTCAACATTCTGTAAAAGAATTGCGTGGATTGGGAATCCAGCCAAATATGTTGGTCATTCGTACCGAGAAACCAGCTGGTCAAGGAATTAAAAACAAACTAGCTCAGTTCTGTGACGTGGCTCCAGAAGCCGTTATCGAGTCTTTGGATGTCGAACACCTTTACCAAATTCCATTGAATTTGCAGGCACAAGGCATGGACCAAATTGTCTGTGACCATTTGAAACTAGACGCACCAGTAGCGGATATGACAGAATGGTCAGCCATGGTTGATAAGGTCATGAACCTGAAAAAACAAGTCAAGATTTCCCTTGTTGGTAAGTATGTTGAGTTGCAAGATGCTTACATATCTGTGGTCGAAGCCTTGAAACACTCTGGTTATGCCAACGACGCAGAAGTGAAGATTAATTGGATCAACGCCAATGATGTGACAGCAGAGAATGTGGCAGAACTCTTGTCTGATGCGGACGGAATTATCGTACCAGGCGGTTTCGGTCAACGTGGTACGGAAGGGAAAATCCAAGCCATCCGTTATGCGCGTGAAAATGATGTTCCAATGTTGGGAGTCTGCTTGGGAATGCAGTTGACTTGTATCGAGTTTGCTCGTCACGTTTTAGGTCTTGAAGGTGCCAATTCTGCAGAGCTTGATCCTGATACAAAATATCCTATCATTGATATCATGCGTGACCAGGTTGATGTTGAGGATATGGGTGGAACCCTTCGTTTGGGACTTTATCCGTCTAAGTTAAAACGAGGTTCTAAGGCAGCAGCTGCTTATTACAATCAAGAAGTGGTGCAACGCCGTCACCGTCACCGTTATGAATTTAACAACGCCTTTCGTGAACAGTTTGAAGCAGCAGGCTTTGTCTTTTCAGGAGTTTCTCCAGACAATCGTTTGGTAGAAATTGTGGAGATTCCTGAGAATAAATTTTTTGTGGCTTGTCAGTATCACCCTGAACTTTCCAGCCGTCCAAACCGTCCAGAAGAACTCTACACCGCCTTTGTTACAGCAGCAGTTGAAAATAGTAACTAGTTATCTTCTAATCTCTGAGAGCAATCTCAGAGGTTTTTAAATCCATTCAGGAAATTCTTGTTAACTCAGGCGCTTGGCGATAAGAATCCGAAGTTTTCTTTTCTCACTGAGGGAAGTGATTTTCCTTGCTCGTATACGGCTTCCCTATTTGTCCTAGAGCCCTTTTTGTGTTACAATGAATGGTATGAAAGCTAAGAAATTATGGATGACTGGCTTGACTGTGGCTGGTCTAAGTGCCCTCGCTTTGGGTGCCAAAAAAGCAGCAGATAACCACAAACTGATGAAGACGCAAGAAGAGTTGACCGCTATCGTGCGCGAACTTTTCTCAGATATGGGTGAGATTGCGACTATCTATGTTCAAGTCTACGAAAGTAGCCTAGAGCGACTCGTCGGAGGAGTCGTTTTCGAGGATGGTCGTCACTATACCTTTGTCTATGAAAATGAAGACCTGGTCTATGAGGAGGAAGCCTTATGATTACTCCCGATAGTATAGAAGAACTAGCAGGTTTTGTCGAGCAAGATGGCAAGAAGGTCTTCCTTTTTGTGGCGGACTGGTGTGGCGATTGTCGTTATATCTATCCATCCTTGCCAGAGATTGAGGAGACCAATCCAGAGTTCACCTTTATTCGAGTGGACCGAGACCAGTATCTGGATCTGGCTAAACTCTGGGATGTGTACGGCATTCCTAGTCTTGTTGTTTTAGAAAAGGACAAGGAAATCGGCCGATTTGTCAATCGCGACCGTAAAAGTAAGGAAGAAATTAACGACTTTTTAGCAGGACTGAAATAGGAGAAAAGGAAAGAATGATTTTTACATATAACAAAGAACATGTTGGCGATGTCCTTATGGTCATCGTGAAAAACAGCGGAGATGCCAAACTAGACGTGGAGCGCAAAGGCAAGGTAGCCCGTATTTTCCTCAAAGATAATGGGGAAACAGTGGCTTGGAATATTTTCGAAGTTTCAAGTTTGTTTGAAATTGCAGAGCGCGGTCAAGTCTTTTTGACAGATGAGCGAGTCGCACGTTTGAACCAAGAATTGCAGGCGGAAGGCTTTGTGGAAGAAATTATCAACAACAAAGAGCCCAAGTTTGTTGTCGGTGAGATTGTCGAGATGGTAGCTCACCCAGATAGTGACCACCTCAACATCTGCCAAGTTGCAGTCGCAAGTGACAAGACAGTGCAAATCGTTGCAGGAGCTCCCAATGCACGTGTCGGGTTGAAAACCATTGTGGCTCTTCCTGGAGCTATGATGCCAAAAGGCAATCTTATTTTCCCAGGCGAACTTCGTGGTGAAAAGAGTTTTGGTATGATGTGCAGTCCTCGTGAACTTGTCTTGCCAAATGCTCCGCAAAAACGTGGTGTTATTGAATTATCAGAAGACCAAGTTGTCGGAACGCCATTTGACCCAGCGATACACTGGACTGCCTAGGAAATTGTCAGTATTTGATAGACCAGATAGAGGGGGATAAGATGGCAAAAAATGTAGTGATTACAGGAGCGACCTCAGGAATCGGTGAAGCGATTGCGCGTGCTTATCTGGAGCAGGGGGAGAATGTCGTTCTAACAGGTCGACGGACAGACAGATTGGAAGCCCTCAAATCAGAGTTTGCAGTAACCTATCCAAATCAAACAGTTTGGACTTTTCCACTGGATGTTACGGATATGGCTATGGTCAAGACTGTCTGCTTCGATATTTTGGAAACGATAAGGCAGATTGATATTTTGGTCAATAACGCTGGACTAGCTCTTGGCTTGGCTCCCTATCAAGACTATGAAGAGTTGGATATGCTGACCATTGCACTGGATGTCACGGATATGACCATGGTCAAGACAGTCTGCTCCGATATTTTGGAAACGATTGGGCAGATTGATATCTTGGTCAATAACGCTGGACTAGCTCTTGGCTTGGCTCCCTATCAAGACTATGAAGAGTTGGATATGCTGACCATGTTGGATACCAATGTCAAGGGTTTGATGGCGGTTACTCGCTGTTTCTTGCCTTCTATGGTAGTAGCCAATCAAGGTCATATTATCAATATGGGATCGACCGCAGGAATCTATGCCTATGCTGGGGCAGCTGTTTACTCAGCCACCAAGGCTGCTGTCAAGACTTTTTCAGATGGTCTGCGAATTGATACTATCGCAACGGATATCAAGGTGACCACCATTCAGCCAGGGATTGTCGAGACAGATTTTTCTACGGTACGTTTTCATGGTGACAAAGAGCGAGCTGAGGCAGTCTATCAGGGAATCGAAGCCCTGCAAGCTCAGGATATTGCAGACACGGTTGTTTATGTGACCAGTCAGCCTCGTCGTGTGCAGATTACAGATATGACTATTATGGCCAATCAACAGGCGACAGGTTTCATGGTGCATAAAAAATAAAAAATTTTCTCGAAAAGTTACAAATTTTTGTAACTTTTTTTGATTCCTTACGAATAGATAAGTAGGAGGAAGAAAATATGTATAATAAAGTTATTCTTATTGGACGTTTAACGTCTACACCAGAATTGCACAAAACCAACAATGACAAGTCAGTAGCGCGTGCAACTATTGCTGTGAACCGTCGTTACAAAGACCAAAACGGGGAACGTGAAGCTGACTTTGTCAATTTGGTTCTTTGGGGGAAATTGGCTGAAACCTTGGCAAGCTACGCAACTAAAGGTAGTCTTATCTCTGTGGATGGAGAACTTCGTACCCGTCGCTTTGAGAAAAATGGCCAGATGAACTATGTGACTGAAGTCCTTGCCACAGGATTCCAACTCTTGGAAAGCCGCGCCCAACGTGCTATGCGTGAAAATAATGCAGGACAGGATTTGGCAGATTTGGTCTTGGAAGAGGAAGAATTGCCATTTTAAGCATTGAAAAGTCTGAGTTTGTCTCAGGCTTTTTATCTTGAGAAAGTCAGACTTTTTTCTTGACTATTTCTGACCAAGTGATACAATAGAACTATGAATTAGCACTCAGATATAAAGAGTGCTAATAATATGTATTTCATCATGGAGGAAAACAGATGTTGAAACCATTAGGAGACCGTGTGGTCTTAAAAATCGAAGAAAAAGAACAAACTGTTGGTGGCTTTGTCCTTGCAGGCTCAGCCCAAGAAAAAACCAAAACAGCCCGAGTTGTAGCTACTGGGGAAGGTGTTCGTACCTTGAATGGTGACTTGGTAGCTCTAAGCGTCAAGCCTGGAGACCGTGTCTTAGTTGAAGCCCATGCAGGTATTGATGTCAAAGATGGCGATGAAAAGTACATCATCGTTGGCGAAGCTAACATCTTGGCAATCGTGGAAGAATAATAGGAGGAAATAAGTATGTCAAAAGAAATTAAATTTTCATCTGATGCTCGTTCAGCTATGGTTCGTGGTGTCGATATCCTTGCGGACACTGTTAAAGTAACATTGGGACCAAAAGGTCGTAATGTCGTTCTTGAAAAATCATTTGGCTCACCATTGATTACCAATGACGGTGTTACTATTGCTAAAGAAATTGAACTAGAAGACCATTTTGAAAATATGGGTGCCAAATTGGTATCAGAAGTAGCTTCAAAAACAAATGATATCGCAGGTGACGGAACGACAACTGCAACTGTCTTGACCCAAGCTATCGTACGAGAAGGAATCAAGAACGTCACAGCAGGTGCCAATCCAATCGGTATCCGTCGGGGGATTGAAGCAGCGGTTGCCGCAGCTGTAGAAGCCTTGAAAAACAATGCCATTCCAGTTGCTAATAAAGAAGCCATCGCTCAGGTTGCTGCCGTATCTTCTCGTTCTGAGAAAGTCGGTGAATACATTTCTGAAGCCATGGAAAAAGTTGGTAAAGATGGTGTCATCACTATTGAAGAATCACGTGGTATGGAAACAGAGCTTGAAGTCGTGGAAGGAATGCAGTTTGACCGCGGTTACCTATCACAGTACATGGTGACAGATAGCGAAAAAATGGTGGCTGACCTTGAAAATCCATACATTTTGATTACTGACAAGAAGATTTCCAATATCCAAGAAATCTTGCCACTTCTAGAAAGCATTCTTCAAAGCAATCGTCCACTCTTGATTATTGCGGATGATGTAGATGGCGAAGCTCTTCCGACTCTTGTATTGAACAAGATTCGTGGAACCTTCAACGTAGTAGCAGTTAAGGCACCTGGATTTGGTGACCGTCGCAAAGCGATGCTTGAAGACATCGCTATCTTGACAGGCGGAACAGTCATCACAGAAGATCTTGGTCTTGAGTTGAAAGACGCTACTATTGAGGCGCTAGGTCAAGCAGCGAGAGTAACTGTGGACAAAGATAGCACTGTTATTGTAGAAGGTGCTGGAAATCCTGAAGCTATTTCTCACCGTGTTGCAGTTATCAAGTCTCAAATTGAAACTACAACTTCTGAATTTGACCGTGAAAAATTGCAAGAACGCTTGGCAAAATTGTCGGGTGGTGTCGCAGTCATCAAGGTCGGAGCTGCAACTGAAACTGAGTTGAAAGAAATGAAACTTCGCATTGAAGATGCCCTCAACGCTACTCGTGCAGCTGTTGAAGAAGGCATCGTTGCAGGTGGTGGAACTGCACTTGCTAATGTCATTCCAGCCGTAGCTGATTTGGAATTGACAGGAGACGAAGCAACAGGACGCAATATTGTTCTCCGTGCCTTGGAAGAACCTGTTCGTCAAATCGCCCACAATGCAGGATTCGAAGGGTCTATCGTTATTGACCGCTTGAAGAATGCTGAAGTTGGTACAGGTTTCAACGCAGCAACAGGCGAGTGGGTCAACATGGTTGAAGAAGGAATCATCGACCCAGTTAAAGTAAGCCGTTCTGCCCTTCAAAATGCAGCCTCTGTAGCTAGCTTGATTTTAACAACAGAAGCAGTCGTAGCCAATAAACCAGAACCAGCAGCCCCAGCTCCAGCAATGGATCCAAGCATGATGGGCGGGATGATGTAAAAACTATTAAAGGAGGGATGTGTATTCCCTCCTTTTATGATTTTCTCTTCTAAAATTGATTTGAGCTCTCCTAACTTATATGATAAAATAAGACTAGAAAAAGGAGAAGAACATGATTGATGTAGAAGAAATTCTGAGCAAGATGAATCCCAATCAGAAGATTAATTATGACCGTGTCATGCAGAAAATGTTTCAGGTTTGGGAGAAAAATGAGCAACGTCCCACTATTCTCATGCATGTTTGCTGTGCTCCTTGTAGTACCTACACCCTAGAATACCTGACCAAATACGCTGATGTGACTATCTATTTTGCCAACTCCAATATCCATCCCAAGGCAGAATACCACAAGCGAGCTTACGTCACCAAGAAATTTGTCAGTGATTTCAATGAGCGAACAGGGAATACGGTTCAGTACCTAGAAGCTCCCTATGAACCAAATGAATACCGGAAGTTAGTCAGAGGACTGGAAGAAGAACCTGAAGGTGGCGATCGTTGCAAGGTTTGTTTTGATTACCGTTTGGACAAAACAGCGCAAGTGGCTATGGATTTGGGCTTTGACTACTTTGGATCAGCTTTGACCATCAGTCCCCATAAGAATTCTCAAACCATCAACAGCATCGGAATCGATGTACAAAAGATTTATACTACCCACTATCTTCCGAGTGATTTCAAGAAAAATCAAGGCTACAAGCGCTCGGTAGAGATGTGCGAGGAGTATGATATCTATCGTCAATGTTATTGTGGATGCGTCTATGCAGCTCAAGCCCAAAACATTGACCTTGTTCAGATTAAGAAGGATGCCACAGCTTTCTTGCTGGATAAGGATGTTGAAAAAGATTATTCCCATATCAAGTTTACCGTCACTAAATTAGATATATAGCAATTAACCCAGCTTCCAGGCTGGGTTTTTCAAATAAAAAACCAGGGCTCTCACCCCGGTTTGACAACTTTACCGATTCTTTAGTTCTATGTAGCGTTTGTACCAAATGTTGACATAGGCCTCTGAGAAAGGACCGCGTCCATTGTTGATCCAATCAACAAGGATTTTAACATGCTCTTTCAAAATATAGTCTAAATCATCAGAATACTTCATTTTGCGTTTATGGCGCTCATACTCTTCAACGTCCAGGAGACGCTTTTCACCATCAGTGAAGACCTTGACATCCAAATCATAATCAATGTATTTCAGGGCTTCTTCATCGAGATAGTAAGGACTTGCCATATTGCAATAGTAGGAAATCCCATTATCACGAATCATAGCAATGATATTAAACCAATATTTTTTGTGAAAGTAAACAATAGCCGGTTCTCGAGTCACCCAACGACGACCGTCACTTTCGGTAACAAGTGTGTGGTCGTTGACGCCGATAATAGCGTTCTCTGTTGTTTTTAGTACCATGGTGTCCCGCCAAGTACGGTGGAGACTCCCATCATGCTTATAACTTTGAATTGTAATAAAGTCGCCTTCTTTTGGAAGTTTCATAACTAACCAACTTTCTACAATTTATAAGTTTATCGTCTATTATTATATCATAAATTGGTCTAATTTTTTTGAATTTTACCTGAAAATGTTAAAGATATTCTCTGAGAGCGCTTGCTATATCCGAAAAATCATAGCCTTTTCTAGCTAAAACTTGGGTCAAACGTTGCTTTAGTTCGTAACCTTCATATTTGCTAGCGTATTTAGTATATTGTTTGTCTAGCTCTTTAAAAATGAGTTCTTGAGTCGTTTCTTGGTCGACTTGACTGTCCAAGTTATCAAAGGCACTTTTAGCATCAGAATAGGAGAAGCCTTTGTTCGTCAAGTTTTGAATAATTTTATCCTGCAAGGCACGAGCGGGAAGTTTTCCCGTGTATTTTTTAAGAAGTTTCTCCGCTACACGTTGAGCGACCTCTGAAAAATCAAAATCCTTTAAAACCTCTTCAATCGTTGATTTGGCAATCCCTTTTTGAGACAGTTTTTGAGCTAGCACATAAGGTCCCTTATCTCCAGAAAGTTGATTGGCATTGATGATAGAGTAGACATACTGACGATCATTTATCCAGTTATCTTCTTTAAGATTAGCGATAACTTGACTAGTGATTGTTTCATCAAGATCATACTTTTTCAGATACTCTCTCACTTCCTTTTCAGTACGAGCCTTAAATGATAGATGGTAGAGGGCGAGATTCTTACCATAAGAAAACTGAGCAAAGCCCTGAATCTCGGTCAATTCTTCAGTGCTAACCACCTTATCTTTAGACAACATAAAACGGACAATGGTATCTTCCGTGATATATGATATTTGCTGTCCATCTAACTCCATCAAGTAGAGACGTTTTTTCTTTTCAAGTTTTGTGATTTTCATAGTTCTATTATACCCTAAAATGTGATAAGATAGGGGTATGAATCTGAAAGTCAAACAAAAAATACCTTTAAAAATCAAGCGGATGGGCATCAATGGTGAGGGAATTGGTTTTTACCAGAAAACCCTCGTTTTTGTACCTGGAGCCCTCAAAGGAGAAGACATCTATTGTCAAATTACTTCTATTAAACGCAACTTTGTTGAAGCAAAATTACTAAAGGTTAATAAGAAGTCTAAATTTCGAGTCGTACCGGCTTGTACGATTTATAATGAATGTGGTGGTTGCCAAATCATGCACCTCCACTACGATAAACAGTTAGAGTTCAAAACGGATCTGCTCCATCAAGCCCTGAAAAAATTTGCCCCTGCAGGATATGAAAACTATGAAATCCGTCCAACTATCGGAATGCAGGAACCAAAGTACTACCGTGCTAAGCTTCAATTCCAGACTCGGAAATTTAAAAATCAGGTCAAGGCAGGTTTGTATGCGCAAAACTCTCATTATCTCGTAGAGTTGAAAGACTGTTTGGTGCAAGATAAGGAAACCCAAGTGATTGCGAATCGCCTAGCTGAACTTCTTACTTACCACCAAATTCCAATTACAGATGAGAGAAAAACGTTAGGCGTTCGTACTATCATGGTACGTCGAGCAAGAAAAACGGGACAAGTCCAGATAATCATCGTCACGAATCGTCAGCTTAATTTAACCCAGCTAGTAAAAGACTTAGTTAAAGATTTTCCAGAAGTCGTCACAGTTGCAGTCAATACAAATACAGCGAAAACAAGTGAAATCTATGGTGAAAAGACGGAAATTATCTGGGGCCAAGAGAGTATTCAAGAAGGAGTACTCGACTATGAGTTTTCTCTCTCCCCTCGAGCTTTCTATCAGCTTAATCCTGAGCAGACAGAAATTCTCTATAGTGAAGTAGTTAAGGCTCTGGATGTCAGCAAAGAAGACCATCTAATCGATGCCTATTGCGGTGTTGGGACGATCGGATTTGCCTTCGCAAAGAAGGTCAAGAGTCTCAGAGGAATGGATATTATTCCAGAAGCCATTGAAGATGCCAAGCAAAATGCTAAAAAAATGGGATTTGACAATACCCATTACGAAGCGGGAACAGCTGAAGAGATTATTCCACGCTGGTATAAAGAAGGCTACCGAGCAGATGCCTTGATAGTTGATCCTCCTCGTACAGGCTTAGATGATAAGCTGTTGGAAACCATTCTGACCTATGTTCCAGACAAAATGGTCTATGTATCCTGCAATGTTTCGACCTTGGCGCGAGATTTGGTTAAACTAGTAAAAGTCTATGATCTCCAGTATATCCAGTCGGTCGATATGTTTCCCCACACTGCACGGACAGAAGCAGTGGTTAAGTTAGTGAAGAAAAGAAAAATCAACTTCACTGAAAAAAGATCTTGACAAAGTAGGAAAAGTAGGTATAATAGAAAGAGTTGAAAAGCTCAAGGTCCGTTGGTCAAGGGGTTAAGACACCGCCTTTTC
>NZ_NCVA01000001.1:0-2495 GCF_002096685.1 Streptococcus oralis subsp. dentisani
TTGGAAAACTCAGAACCTAGAAATTCTAAGCCATTCTTTAAGCCAACAATCACGGGGTTATGAACATTATTGATTTCATTCGTAATCGCTTTCCCAACTTCTCCATGCATGGAATTACTGGTGATGATGGCATTCATCCCATTTTTAGCGGTATCCAACTGACTCTGAGCAGTCGCGACCATCTTCATATAGGCCTCTTGGGCTTTCTGAAGCTCCGCAATATCGACATAAAATCCCATTAGCCTTCCTCCTAGTGAACATAAAAAGCGAGGAATCAATATCTATTCTTCAATCTCCAAATTCATTTTCTTCGTCATCCAAGACTATTTCCCCTGAACTTTCCCATTCTTCTTTTGTGATTTCGCCACTTTGATACATGAAGTTTTTATTCAATTCAACTAAAATATCATCAAAGTCATCAAAACAATCGATTATCCCCCTAATTCCAGTTAATAGATTATAGAAAACAATAGTGTAATCTGAATTCTCTGAAGAGGAAATTGTAGTAATATCTATCTTGTTAAACAATCTTAATCCTTCATAAAAACGATCTTCATATTTTTTTAGAAAGATATTTATCGTATTGTCTATATCTCTGATACTTTCTTCTCTAAGTAGCACACCTTTATTATTCTCATTAAGAATAGTCAATCGTTTCATTACATCTTTTAACTCTGAACTAATCATTTTAATCTCCTCCCAGAAGCTAAATTAAATTTTTTACTATTAGAAGTTCCATCAAGATTAAGAACATCCTTTACTTTACCTCTTTTATTGAATACCTCAAAATGATCTTTATGCAGACCATCTAAGTACAATTTATCTCCTTTTTTCAAAATATCATCTATATCTTTAGTCACCTCATAAACACTTTGCCCGTCATATTGTTTCTTCGTCTTTCTAAGACTGCCCCTAATCTTTTTTCCAAAGTCTGTCTCAAAAAACTCCGACATATTATTGACAGCTTGTGTGACTCGCTCCGCCTTCCCAGAACCACCTACTCCTCGTACTACATCATCCGCCGGACAAAATCTTTAATGCGTTTAGAAAAACAATAAATATCTATTCTTTAATTTCCAGATTCATCGTCCTCATCGTCTAAAATTATTTCATCTGAACTGACTAACTCCTCTTTGGTAATTTCTCCCATTTTAAATCTGCGTCTTTTGTTTAGATCAAAAATTATTTCATGCAAATCTGCAAAGTAAGAAGAAAAGTTAGCCATCGAAGACAATAACTCGTAATAGAATTGACTGTATTGCTCATCAGCTATACTTTGATCAATTATTTCTTCCTTGAATGCTGAAATACCTGACATAAGCTCTTGAAAGTCATCAGATAGATTATCATCTATCAATTCTTTAAAATCTTTTAATTTTTTATTTTCTTCTAACGAGTATCCTAGCCTCGAATTGAATCGTTTACACACCTCATAAAGTTTATAGATTTCTTCCTTCAATGTAATTTCCTTCCTTTAGCTTTTAATAACTTATCTGTGTTTAAAGTACCATCAAGATTAAGTACAGATTTCAAATTACCACGTTTATCAAAAACTTCAAAATGGTCCATATGTAAACCATCCAAATACAGGTAATCTCCTTTGCGCAAATTTCTATCAACCTTCTCCATCACCTCATAAACACTTTGCCCGTCATATTGTTTCTTCGTCTTTCTAAGACTGCCCCTAATCTTTTTTCCAAAGTCTGTCTCAAAAAACTCAGACATATTATTAACAGCTTGTGTGACTCGCTCCGCCTTCCCAGAACCACCTACACCTCTCAAAACATCATCCGCATGTTTGCTTGAGAAGTGCATAACCTCACGTAGTGTCTTACTCTCAGCGCTGAAAGTAGGCATGGTTCCCATACCACCCGCAAAGGCAACTACCTCTTTACGGATACCGACTGGGATTCGGGTATCTAATAGTTTCTCGCCAAATTTCCCAATGACATTATTGCTCTTCACTAGGATATTGTCAACCTTTGATCCCCATTTTTCAACATTTGTGAGAATTCTTGCTTTGGTGCTGTTCTTGGCTAAGTTAATCATCTCAGCTGCCTTAGCTCCTAACTTGGTCCCCTTAGCCATCTTCCCTACAGCTGCTGGACCGACAAAAAGACTGGCAATCTCAAAGGTCAAGCCTCCTGCGTCATAGGCATCCATATGGGTAACTTTATCCCAAAGGGCTTTTCCGGTCTCTTGAGCACGATAAGCAGCCTTATCCGCATAGCTAGCATTGGGATCCTGGCCACGCTGAGCCGCTCCTGGATCAGTCAGAGCAGTGTAAGTTCCTACTCCTAACTCCACAAGGCTAGACAGGTTATCTGCCGTCCCTTTCAAGTCCCGCTTCATCCACTCTGGAGTTTGACCTCCTGTTAGGCGATTGACGCCATCAATACCGGCAATACCAATGATCTGAGTCAAATCTACAGCTCCGATGGCAGTCTCTGAAACCATACTTCCAGCTGCACCAATAAAACCTTCCGCAAACAGGA
>NZ_NCVA01000005.1:0-1670 GCF_002096685.1 Streptococcus oralis subsp. dentisani
TTGCTCATGCTTGTGCTTGCTGATTGGCTTGCACTGATTGATGCAGACACGCTGTTGCTCATGCTTGTGCTTGCTGATTCAGATGCACTGATTGATGCAGACACGCTGTTGCTCATGCTTGTGCTTGCTGATTGGCTTGCACTGATTGATGCAGACACGCTGTTGCTCATGCTTGCGCTTACTGATGCTGAAGCACTTTGGCTAGCTGATACTGATGCTGAAGTGCTTTGGCTTGCAGATACTGATGCGCTAGCTGATTGACTTGAGCTTACAGACGCTGAAGCTGATTGGCTTGCTGATACTGATGCTGAAGCACTTTGGCTAGCTGATACTGATGCTGAAGTGCTTTGGCTTGCAGATACTGATGCGCTAGCTGATTGACTTGAGCTTACAGATGCTGAAGCTGATTGGCTTGCTGATACAGACGCTGAAGCTGATTGACTTGCAGATACTGATGCTGAAGCTGATTGACTTGAGCTTACAGACGCTGAAGTTGATTCACTTGCAGATACTGATGCTGAAGTGCTTTGGCTTGCTGATACTGATGCTGAAGCACTTTGGCTAGCTGATACTGATGCTGAAGTGCTTTGGCTTGCAGATACTGATGCGCTAGCTGATTGACTTGAGCTTACAGACGCTGAAGCTGATTCACTTGAGCTTACAGACGCTGAAGCTGATTCACTTGAGCTTACAGACGCTGAAGCTGATTCACTTGCACTTACTGATGCGCTAGTTGATTCGCTTGCACTTACAGACGCTGAAGCTGATTCACTTGAGCTTACTGATGCTGAAGCTGATTCACTTGAGCTTACAGACGCTGAAGCTGATTCACTTGCAGATACTGATGCTGAAGCTGATTCACTTGAGCTTACTGATGCTGAAGCTGATTCACTTGAGCTTACTGATGCTGAAGCTGATTCACTTGCAGATACTGATGCTGAAGCTGATTGGCTTGAACTTACTGATGCTGAAGCTGATTCACTTGAGCTTACAGATGCTGAAGCTGATTCACTTGCAGATACTGATGCTGAAGCGCTTTGGCTTGCAGATACTGATGCTGAAGTTGATTGGCTTGCAGATACTGATGCTGAAGTTGATTGGCTTGCAGATACTGATGCTGAAGTGCTTTGGCTTGCAGATACTGATGCTGAAGCTGATTGACTAGCTGATACTGATGCTGAAGCGCTTTGGCTTGCAGATACTGATGCGCTAGCTGATTGACTTGCTGATACTGATGCTGAAGCTGATTCACTTGAGCTTACAGATGCTGAAGTTGATTGGCTTGCAGATACTGATGCTGAAGCACTTTGACTTGAGCTTACTGATGCGCTAGTTGATTGGCTTGCAGATACTGATGCTGAAGCTGATTGGCTTGCAGATACAGATGCTGAAGTGCTTTGGCTTGCTGATACTGAAGCTGAAGCTGATTGGCTAGCTGATACAGATGCTGATTGGCTTGCACTTACTGATGCTGAAGCGCTTTGGCTTGCTGATACTGACGCAGAGTGGCTCGCGCTTGCTGAGATAGAAGCTGAGTTCTGGTCGTTAGATGCTGAAGCTGAAGCACTTTGGCTCGCGCTTACTGATGCTGAAGTACTTTGACTTGCAGATACTGAAGCTGAAGCTGATTGGCTAGCTGATACAGATGCTGATTGGCTTGCACTTACTGA
>NZ_NCVA01000007.1:0-1639 GCF_002096685.1 Streptococcus oralis subsp. dentisani
AATCAACTTCAGCATCTGTATCAGCTAGCCAAAGTGCTTCAGCATCAGTATCTGCAAGTGAATCAACTTCAGCATCAGTATCTGCAAGTGAATCAGCTTCAGCATCAGTATCAGCAAGCCAAAGCGCTTCAGCATCAGTAAGCTCAAGCCAAAGCGCTTCAGCATCAGTATCAGCAAGTGAATCAGCTAGCGCATCAGTATCAGCAAGCCAAAGCGCTTCAGCATCAGCAAGTGAATCAGCTTCAGCTTCTGTAAGCTCAAGTCAATCAGCTTCAGCATCAGTATCTGCAAGCCAAAGCACTTCAGCATCTGTATCTGCAAGTGAATCAACTTCAGCATCTGTATCAGCTAGCCAAAGTGCTTCAGCATCAGTATCTGCAAGTGAATCAACTTCAGCATCAGTATCTGCAAGTGAATCAACTTCAGCTTCTGTAAGCTCAAGCCAAAGCGCTTCAGCATCAGTAAGCTCAAGCCAATCAGCTAGCGCATCAGTATCAGCAAGCGCATCAGTATCTGCAAGTGAATCAACTTCAGCGTCTGTATCAGCAAGCGACTCAGCATCTGTATCAGCTAGCCAATCAGCAAGCGCATCAGTATCAGCAAGTGAATCAGCTTCAGCGTCTGTATCAGCAAGTGAATCAACTAGCGCATCAGTAAGCTCAAGTGAATCAGCTTCAGCATCAGTATCAGCAAGCGACTCAGCATCTGTATCAGCTAGCCAATCAGCTTCAGCGTCAGTATCAGCAAGCCAATCAACTTCAGCGTCTGTATCAGCAAGTGAATCAGCTTCAGCATCAGTATCTGCAAGCCAATCAGCTTCAGCATCAGTATCAGCTAGTCAATCAACTTCAGCATCTGTATCAGCAAGCCAATCAGCTTCAGCGTCAGTATCTGCAAGTCAATTAACTTCAGCATCAGTAAGCTCAAGCCAATCAACTAGCGCATCAGTATCTGCAAGCCAATCAGCTTCAGCGTCAGTATCAGCAAGCCAATTAACTTCAGCATCAGTAAGCTCAAGCCAATCAACTAGCGCATCAGTATCTGCAAGCCAAAGCACTTCAGCATCAGTATCTGCAAGCCAATCAGCTTCAGCATCAGTATCTGCAAGTGAATCAGCTTCAGCATCAGTATCTGCAAGTGAATCAGCTTCAGCATCAGCAAGCACAAGCTTGAGCAATAGCGTGTCTGCATCAATTAGTGCTTCAGTATCAGCAAGCACAAGCTTGAGCAACAGCGTGTCAGCTTCAATTAGTGCTTCAGTATCAGCAAGCACAAGCTTGAGCAACAGCGTGTCAGCTTCAATTAGTGCATCTGAATCAGCAAGCACAAGCTTGAGCAACAGCGTGTCAGCCTCAATCAGTGCTAGCCAATCAGCAAGCACAAGCTTGAGCAACAGCGTGTCTGCTTCAATTAGTGCATCTGAATCAGCAAGCACAAGCTTGAGCAACAGCGTGTCTGCCTCAATCAGTGCTAGCCAATCAGCAAGCACAAGCTTGAGCAACAGCGTGTCAGCTTCAATTAGTGCTTCAGTATCAGCAAGCACAAGCTTGAGCAACAGCGTGTCTGCATCAATTAGTGCTAGCCACTCATTAAGCACAAGCTTGAGCAACAGCGTATCAGCATCAGTAAGTGCAAGCTC
>NZ_NCVA01000008.1:0-1190 GCF_002096685.1 Streptococcus oralis subsp. dentisani
GCCAATTCATAAAACTCAGCCTTGCCACCTTCCCAGACTAATTTGACGTCTAGAAGAGAGCCACCATTTCGGATAGCGAAGGTTTGGAGACTAGATGTAATGGCACCGAGGTCTGTCCAACTGTCTTGACCATCCTTGAGTGTTCTAGCAAGAACACGTGCCTTAGCTCCTTCAGGAAGACTGGAAACAAGACGAAGGTGGTTGGCATTGGTTGGCTCAGATAAGTGATACACCAATTCACCCTTGTCTTTTTCAGACTTGTAGCTGGTCAAGACTTTTCCGTCTACAAGATTGTTGTAGAGATTGCCTTGGCTTTCTCCACTGTTTCCTTCTACTGTCGGATCATTGATTGGTTTGACAAATTCACCATCATTGATGACCAATTCTGTAAAGCCTACAAAACGAGCATCATAGTCTGCAGTATAGAGAACACGGAGATAGTTGGCTTTGACTGGTGTAGCCAATTCACCCTCGATGTAGCGATTTCCTGGCATCTTAGAATCATGTGTCCAACCATCTGTCAGAGAATCATCGTGTTGACTATTGGCCACACCATCTCCTACTGTCACGACATCTGTCCAAGTTTTACCGTCTTGGCTGACTTGGATCTTACCATCACGAAGATAGTTTTGAGTTCCGTCTTGGATGTAGGCTCTGATTTTCTTAATCGTGCGTTCGCTACCAAGTTTCAAGGTTACATGACCATCTTTATGGGCATAGTCTGAAAACTCAACGAAGTTGTTGTAAACACCGTCAAATAGTTGATCTAGGTTGTTCAGTTTACGAACATCATTGCTGCCGTATGTTGGATGAATGCCCATAGTTGTAGATTCTAGTTTGGTTGGTTGTACTTCTTTGGTTGTCACAAGGAGAGAAGTGGCTGTCACAGCTTGTTCCTGATCCGTTTTGTTGACCAGACGAACATAACGTACCAAGTGGGTTGCGACAGATCTGTCTTTCAACTGGCTAGCTGACGTCCACTCTTGCGCATTTGCAGAATACTCTAGGCTAAGAGCAGGGTTGGCTTGGCCTTGGAGCTGGATGCTCTTGATCTGATGGATACGGTCAAGCTTCATTCCTAGATAGCTATGAGCAGGGAGTTTGGTTCCAGCTGGAATTTGAAGTTCGTAACTGCCTAAGCTATCCACCACTGGTGTTTCCTTCAAGGCATCAACGTTGGTGTCTGTTAA
>NZ_NCVA01000011.1:0-1000 GCF_002096685.1 Streptococcus oralis subsp. dentisani
TTGCTGATACTGATGCGCTTGCTGATTGGCTTGCACTTACAGACGCTGAAGCTGATTGACTTGAGCTTACTGATGCTGAAGCTGATTGACTTGCAGATACTGATGCTCTAGTTGATTCGCTTCCACTTACAGATGCTGAAGCTGATTGACTTGAGCTTACAGACGCTGAAGCTGATTGGCTTGCAGATACTGATGCTGAAGCGCTTTGGCTAGCTGATACAGACGCTGAAGCTGATTGACTTGCAGATACTGATGCTGAAGCTGATTCACTTGAGCTTACAGACGCTGAAGCTGATTCACTTGAGCTTACTGATGCGCTAGTTGATTGGCTAGCTGATACTGATGCTGAAGTTGATTCACTTGCTGATACTGATGCGCTAGTTGATTCGCTTGCAGATACTGATGCGCTAGTTGATTGGCTAGCTGATACTGATGCTGAAGCTGATTCGCTTGTGCTTACTGATGCGCTTGCTGATTGGCTTGCAGATACTGATGCTGAAGTGCTTTGGCTAGCTGATACTGATGCGCTTGCTGATTGACTTGAGCTTACTGATGCTGAAGCTGATTCACTTGCACTTACTGATGCTGAAGCTGATTCACTTGCTGATACTGATGCGCTTGCTGATTGGCTTGCAGATACTGATGCTGAAGTGCTTTGGCTTGCTGATACAGATGCGCTAGCTGATTGGCTTGCACTTACAGACGCTGAAGCCGATTGACTTGAGCTTACTGATGCTGAAGCTGATTGACTTGCAGATACTGATGCGCTAGTTGATTCGCTTGCACTTACAGATGCTGAAGCTGATTGACTTGAGCTTACAGACGCTGAAGCTGATTGGCTTGCAGATACTGACGCTGAAGTGCTTTGGCTTGCAGATACTGATGCTGAAGTGCTTTGGCTTGCTGATACAGATGCGCTTGCTGATTGGCTTGCACTTACAGACGCTGAAGCTGATTGACTTGAGCTTACTGATGCTGAAGCTGATTGACTTGCAGATAC
>NZ_NCVA01000006.1:0-892 GCF_002096685.1 Streptococcus oralis subsp. dentisani
TGTCGTCATCTTATCAAAGGCATTTACCTTATTCTTCGTATCCTGAACATACTTCCGGGCTGTTTGGGTATTGGTATAGAAGGTGCTGCTTAAGGGAGCACTCAGACGATAGAGACTCGAAATACCATCATAGATACTCTTGAAATTGGTATCCATGACCTTGTGTTTCTCATCGGCTTCATTTAGCTTCTTGACCGCATCATCCAAAGTCTCTTCTGCTAAAACTGCTGTTGCAGAGGTTTCGCCAACAAGATTCTGAAAATCCGTGATCGTTTTGGAAAACTCAGAACCTAGAAATTCTAAGCTATTCTTTAAGCCAACAATCACGGGGTTATGAACATTATTGATTTCATTCGTAATCGCTTTCCCAACTTCTCCATGCATGGAATTACTGGTGATGATGGCATTCATCCCATTTTTAGCGGTATCCAACTGACTCTGAGCAGTTGCGACCATCTTCATATAGGCCTCTTGGGCTTTCTGAAGCTCCGCAATATCTACATAAAATCCCATTAGCCTTCCTCCGTGTTTAAATACGGCTCATAATACCGAACAAAATCCTCACTGCGCATAAAGGCAGTCGAGACTTGTTGATGGGAGAGCTGAGTCGCACGTAAAACATCCTCTGTGAACTGACTTTCCCAGTCGTCACTGTAACCTTCAAAACGAAGTCGCTCAATCATCATGTTACTAACGAAAAAAGCGTCCATTCCAGGCATCTCACCCAAAGGCCAGATGCGAGCCAAGTAGTCTACCACATAGTCATCAAATCCTTCTTGAAGAGGCATCTTGCGGCCTGAAATCGTAACGAGTGGTCCTGGCCCCTCCGCTAAGCTTTTCTGGAGTTCCTCTGGTAAGAGCTCCAAATCGAGCTCAGCAACAGAACCTAAAG
>NZ_NCVA01000009.1:0-671 GCF_002096685.1 Streptococcus oralis subsp. dentisani
TACTCCCCAAACTTCGAACTTTCCCGTGCAAGTCGACTTTGCCTAAGATTTTCAAGAATCCGCTCTTTATCAAAGGGCTTCTCTGCCACTCTCACTGCATCATCCGCATGTTTGCTTGAGAAGCGCATCACATCACGTAGTGTCTTACTCTCAACGCTGAAGGCAGGCATGGTTCCCATACCACCCACAAAGGCAACTGCCTCTTTACGAATGCCGACTGGGATTCGAGTATCTAATAGTTTCTCGCCAAATTTCCCAATGACATTATTGCTCTTCGCTAGGATATTGTCAACCTTTGATCCCCATTTTTCGACATTTGCGAGAACTCTTGCTTTGGTACTGTTCTTGGCTAACTGAATCATCTCAGCTGCCTTAGCTCCGAGTTTCGTGCCCTTAGCCATCTTACCTACAGCTGCTGGGCCGACAAAAAGACTCGCAATCTCAAAGGTCAAGCCTCCTGCATCATAGGCATCCATATGGGTAACTTTATCCCAGAGGGCTTTTCCTGTCTCTTGAGCACGATAAGCTGCCTTATCCGCATAGCTGGCATTGGGATCCTGGCCACGCATAGCCGCACCTGGATCAGTCAGAGCAGTGTAAGTTCCTACTCCTAACTCCACAAGGCTAGACAGGTTATCTGCCGTCCCTTTCAAGTCCCGCTTCATCCACTC
>NZ_NCVA01000010.1:0-635 GCF_002096685.1 Streptococcus oralis subsp. dentisani
CCAATCAGCTAGCGCATCAGTAAGCTCAAGTCAATCAGCATCAGCGTCTGTAAGTGCAAGCCAATCAGCTAGCGCATCAGTAAGCTCAAGTCAATCAGCTTCAGCATCAGTATCAGCAAGCCAAAGTGCTTCAGCATCTGTATCAGCAAGTCAAAGTGCTTCAGCATCAGTAAGCTCAAGTCAATCAGCTTCAGCGTCAGTAAGTACAAGCCAAAGCGCTTCAGCATCAGTAAGTGCTAGTCAATCAGCATCTGTATCAGCAAGCCAATCAGCTTCAGTATCAGCAAGTCAAAGTACTTCAGCATCAGTAAGCTCAAGTCAATCAGCTTCAGCATCTGTATCAGCAAGCCAAAGCGCTTCAGCATCAGTATCTGCAAGTCAAAGTGCTTCAGCGTCAGTAAGTGCAAGCCAATCAGCTAGCGCATCAGTATCTGCAAGCCAATCAGCAAGCACATCTGTATCAGCCAGCCAAAGTGCCTCAGCTTCAGCGTCTGTATCAGCTAGCCAAAGTGCTTCAGCATCTGTATCTGCAAGTCAAAGTGCTTCAGCATCAGTAAGTGCAAGTCACTCAGCATCTGTATCAGCTAGCCAATCAGCAAGCGCCTCTGTATCAGCAAGTCAAAGTGCTTCAGCAT
>NZ_NCVA01000014.1:0-577 GCF_002096685.1 Streptococcus oralis subsp. dentisani
TCCATTTCTCCATATCTGAAAGAAGTTTCGACCTATTCTCTTCTGTTCGATTCGATGAAAAATGTTGTAAACTATCTTTTATGTTCATTCTTTTTCAATTCCTTATCTAAATCTTGAAGTAAGTAAATGATCTCACTTTGATAATGCGTTGTCTCATCTGCAAACATTCTAACTAGACTTTTAAGATTTATGTTTTTTGCTACTTCTCCACTTTCTACAATTTCATTTGCTAATTGATAAATACTTTGAATTGAGCCTGTAACATTTTTTTGTTTGGGGTACTCTTCTTCAATAATAAAAACAATTTTTTCAGCAATCCGCTTTAAACTACTTGTCATATCTCTTTTCTCCCTCAATTATTGATAATCCATCAATTAGGAACTATTCTAAAATCCGAAATCCATTCTAATGGCCAGTCTTGCGGTAATAATATTTGGTCCGCACCGCCTTTTAGAACAGTCCCTGATAAAGAAATCTTCTGTGGCGCAACTTTTCCAATACTCAGTGTTTCTCCTTTAGGAATTCGAATCTCTACTTCATACATTCGAGTATTTTTCCATTCGGGAAGTAATGCAGT
>NZ_NCVA01000012.1:0-532 GCF_002096685.1 Streptococcus oralis subsp. dentisani
GGGAAAGCGATTACGAATGAAATCAATAATGTTCATAACCCCGTGATTGTTGGCTTAAAGAATAGCTTAGAATTTCTAGGTTCTGAGTTTTCCAAGACGATCACGGATTTTCAGAATTTTGTTGGCGAAACCTCTGCAACGGCAGTTTTAGCAGAAGAGACTTTGGATGATGCGATCAAGAAGCTAAATGAAGCCGATGAGAAACACAAGGTGATGGATACCAATTTTAAGAGTATCTATGATGGGATTTCGAGTCTCTATCACCTGAGTGCTCCCTTAAGTAGCACCTTCTATACCAATACCCAGACAGCCCGGAAGTATGTTCAGGATACGAAGAATAAGGTAAATGCCTTTGATAAGATGACCTCACCCAGCAGTACTGAACAGCTTTTTAGTGCTTTAGGTAGCCAGATGGCGGCTGCTGGAAGAGTGAAGAGTCTGAGTTATAGTGATCCTATTTTGACCGACTTTGTGGCGCATGAAGAACTCGGTAAAGCGATTTATGAGCTGGATCAGCAGTATGCGAAAGCCA
>NZ_NCVA01000013.1:0-532 GCF_002096685.1 Streptococcus oralis subsp. dentisani
CACGCTGTTGCTCATGCTTGTGCTTGCTGAGTGGCTAGCACTAATTGAAGCAGATACGCTGTTACTCAAGCTTGTGCTTGCTGATTGAGATGCACTAATTGAGGCAGACACGCTGTTACTCAAGCTTGTGCTTGCTGATTTAGATGCACTAATTGAGGCAGACACGCTGTTGCTCAAGCTTGTGCTTGCTGATACTGAAGCACTGATTGAAGCTGATACGCTGTTACTCAAGCTTGTGCTTGCTGATACTGAAGCACTGATTGATGCAGATACGCTGTTGCTCAAGCTTGTGCTTGCTGATTGGCTCGCACTGATTGATGCGGACACGCTGTTGCTCAAGCTTGCGCTTGCTGAGTGGCTCGCACTGATTGAAGCAGATACGCTGTTGCTCAAGCTTGTGCTTGCTGATTCAGATGCACTGATTGAGGCAGACACGCTGTTACTCAAGCTTGTGCTTGCTGATTGGCTCGCACTGATTGATGCGGACACGCTGTTGCTCATGCTTGCGCTTGCTGAGTGGCTCGCACTGATT
>NZ_NCVA01000015.1:0-501 GCF_002096685.1 Streptococcus oralis subsp. dentisani
TGGCTTTCGCATACTGCTGATCCACCTCATAAATCGCTTTACCGAGATCTTCATGCGCCACAAAGTTAGTTAAAACAGGATCACTATAACTCAGACTCTTCACTCTTCCAGCAGCCGCCATTTGGCTACTTAAAGCACTAAAAAGTTGCTCGGTACTGCTGGTCGTCGACATCTTATCAAAGGCATTGACCTTATTCTTCGTATCCTGAACATACTTCCGGGCTGTCTGGGTATTGGTATAGAAGGTGCTGCTTAAGGGAGCACTCAGACGATAGAGACTCGAAATACCATCATAGATACTCTTGAAATTGGTATCCATCACCTTGTGTTTCTCATCCGCCGCATTCAGCTTCTTGACCGCATCATCCAAAGTTTCTTCTGCCAGAACTGCCGTTGCAGAGGTTTCGCCAACAAAATTCTGAAAATCCGTGATCGTCTTGGAAAACTCAGAACCTAGAAATTCTAAGCCATTCTTTAAGCCAACAATCACGGGGTTATGAA
>NZ_NCVA01000018.1:0-446 GCF_002096685.1 Streptococcus oralis subsp. dentisani
GCTTGCGCTTACTGATGCTGAAGCTGATTGACTTGAGCTTACAGACGCTGAAGCTGATTGGCTTGCAGATACTGACGCTGAAGTGCTTTGGCTTGCAGATACTGATGCGCTAGCTGATTGACTTGCTGATACTGATGCGCTAGCTGATTGGCTTGAGCTTACTGATGCTGAAGCTGATTCGCTTGCACTTACAGATGCTGAAGCTGATTGGCTAGCTGATACAGACGCTGAAGCTGATTGACTTGCAGATACTGATGCTGAAGCTGATTGACTTGCTGATACAGATGCTGAAGCTGATTCACTTGCACTTACTGATGCTGAAGCTGAGGCACTTTGGCTCGCGCTTACTGATGTTGAAGCACTTTGACTTGCTGATACAGAGGCGCTTGCTGATTGGCTAGCTGATACAGATGCTGAGTGACTTGCACTTACTGATGCTGAAGCAC
>NZ_NCVA01000019.1:0-336 GCF_002096685.1 Streptococcus oralis subsp. dentisani
CGCGAGCCAGTCTGCGTCAATTAGTGCAAGCCAAAGCGCATCAGCTTCTATCTCAGCAAGCATCAGTGCTAGCCAATCAGCATCAAGCTCAGCAAGTGCGAGTCAAAGTGCTTCAGCAAGTGCAAGCGTAAGTGCATCAGTAAGCGCAAGCCAATCAGCTTCAGCATCTAACAACCAGAACTCAGCTTCTATCTCAGCAAGCGCGAGCCACTCTGCGTCAATTAGTGCGAGCCAAAGCGCATCAGCTTCTATTTCAGCAAGCATCAGTGCTAGTCAATCAGCATCAAGCTCAGCAACAGCAAGTCAAAGTGCTTCAGCAAGTGCAAGCGTAAGTGC
>NZ_NCVA01000016.1:0-323 GCF_002096685.1 Streptococcus oralis subsp. dentisani
TCAGCATCTAACAACCAGAACTCAGCATCTGTATCAGCTAGCGCGAGCCACTCTGCGTCAGTATCAGCAAGCCAAAGCGCTTCAGCATCAGTAAGCTCAAGCCAATCAGCATCAAGCTCAGCAAGAGCAAGCCAAAGTGCTTCAGCAAGTGCAAGTGTAAGTGCATCAGTAAGTGCAAGCATCAGTGCAAGCCAATCAGCATCTGTATCAGCTAGCCAATCAGCTTCAGTATCAGCAAGTCAAAGTACTTCAGCATCAGTAAGCGCCAGCCAAAGTGCTTCAGCTTCAGCATCTAACAACCAGAACTCAGCTTCTATCTCAGC
>NZ_NCVA01000020.1:0-315 GCF_002096685.1 Streptococcus oralis subsp. dentisani
CGCTTACTGATGCTGAAGTACTTTGACTTGCTGATACAGAGGCGCTTGCTGATTGGCTAGCTGATACAGATGCTGAGTGACTTGCACTTACTGATACTGAAGCTGATTGGCTTGCGCTTACTGATGCACTTACGCTTGCACTTGCTGAGGCACTTTGACTCGCACTTGCTGAGCTTGATGCTGATTGGCTAGCACTGATGCTTGCTGAAATAGAAGCTGAAGCGCTTTGGCTTGCACTAATTGACGCAGACTGGCTCGCGCTTGCTGAGATAGAAGCTGAGTTCTGGTTGTTAGATGCTGAAGCTGAGGCACTTG
>NZ_NCVA01000017.1:0-314 GCF_002096685.1 Streptococcus oralis subsp. dentisani
CTTGCACTTACTGATGCTGAAGCGCTTTGGCTCGCGCTTGCTGAGATAGAAGCTGAGTTCTGGTTGTTAGATGCTGAAGCTGAAGCACTTTGGCTTGCGCTTACTGATGCTGAAGTACTTTGACTTGCTGATACTGAAGCTGATTGGCTAGCTGATACAGATGCTGATTGGCTTGCTGATACAGATGCTGAGTGACTTGCACTTACTGATGCTGATGCACTTTGGCTTGCGCTTACTGATGCACTTACGCTTGCACTTGCTGAAGCTGAGCGGCTTGCACTAAGCGATGCACTCGCTGAACGGCTTGAGCTTAC
>NZ_NCVA01000021.1:0-293 GCF_002096685.1 Streptococcus oralis subsp. dentisani
TGACCTCCTGTTAGGCGATTGACGCCATCAATACCGGCAATACCAATGATCTGAGTCAAATCTACAGCTCCGATGGCAGTCTCTGAAACCATACTACCAGCTGCACCAATAAAACCTTCCGCAAACAAGAGGGAATCCTTCATCCCTTGAGGAAGCGGTAGATTTCGTGTTCCCTCAACGACATCGCCCCACCAGGAACCAATCTCATTCGAGCGATCCTTCAGCCAGGCTTGGATGGGGTGATGACGGCGATAAGAAGCTTCTCGCTCAGCGGCTTCTTGTTCTGCCTTGCG
>NZ_NCVA01000022.1:0-284 GCF_002096685.1 Streptococcus oralis subsp. dentisani
GTAAGCGCGAGCCAAAGTGCTTCAGCTTCAGCATCTAACGACCAGAACTCAGCTTCTATCTCAGCAAGCGCGAGCCACTCTGCGTCAGTATCAGCTAGCCAATCAGCTTCAGCTTCAGTATCTGCAAGCCAAAGCACTTCAGCATCAGTATCTGCAAGTGAATCAGCTTCAGCTTCTGTAAGCTCAAGTCAATCAGCTTCAGCATCTGTATCAGCTAGCCAATCAGCTTCAGCTTCAGTATCTGCAAGTCAAAGTACTTCAGCATCAGTAAGCGCGAGCCAAAG
>NZ_NCVA01000038.1:0-125119 GCF_002096685.1 Streptococcus oralis subsp. dentisani
GAAAAGGCGGTGTCTTAACCCCTTGACCAACGGACCTTGAGCTTTTCAACTCTTTCTATTATACCTACTTTTCCTACTTTGTCAAGATCTTTTTTTAATCTCCTATACAAATTTTTCTATGATAATAGAAAAGAGCCAGTTTAACTGACTCTCTCTATTTTGTTTGCCAATTAGTCGCACGTTCCTCTCCCCACCAGTACGGGATCAATTCGGCAACCTTAATTGTTTTTCTTGTTTCGTAGTCCATCATGAACTCTGCTTCTTTATTTTCAGCATTTAGTTCTAAGAGAAATTCTCTGCAGGCACCACAGGGCATACCTGATCCTTCGCCGTAAGGAGTTTTATCTCGAAAAGCAAGGATTTTCTTAACTTTAGTTTGTCCTGAAAATTGATACATATTGAAGAGAGCCGCTCGTTCTGCACAGAGATGAAAAACGCCACAAGTGCCCTCCATACAAAATCCTGTGAATATCTGACCATCTTCCGCTTCTACCGCGGCAACTACATGGTTTGCATAAACAAAGTCAGAAACTTCATGAGGATTGTATAAAGTTCGTGCTTCTTCATACATCTTTTCCCAGATATCCATTGACAGTCCTTTTATTTAGAAATCTCTTTCAGCATGTTATCGATATGCTGGATTGACTTTTTACGTCCGAGCAAGAAAATGGTGTCTGGCAATTCTGGACCATGCATTTCCCCTGATACAGCAATACGAATCGGCATGAAGAGATTTTTACCCTTGATACCTGTTTCTTTTTGAACTGCTTTGATTTGTGGGAAGATATTCTCTGTCACAAATTCTTCATCTGTCATTGCTTCTAGTTTCGCTTTGAAGGCTTCTAGAACAACCGGAACGGTTTCTCCTGCCATAACCTCGCGCTCAGCGTCTGTCAACTCTGGGAAATCTGAGAAGAAAAGATCTGTCAGCGGAACAATCTCATCAACTGACTTCATCTGTGGCTTGTAGAGTTCTACCATTTTCTCTGACTTGTCAGTCAAACGCCCTGCTTCTTCTAAGTAAGGTTTAGCCATTTCAAAGATTGTCGCAAGATCAGCTCTCTTGATGTAGTCATTGCTCATCCAGTCTAGTTTCTTCTGATCGAAGGCTGCAGGAGACTTGCTGAGGCGGTTTTCATCAAAGAGTTTAATCAATTCCTCACGAGAGAAGATTTCGTCTTCCCCACCAGGGTTCCAGCCAAGAAGGGCGATAAAGTTAAAGACAGCTTCTGGAAGATAGCCTTTCTTACGGTAGTCTTCAATAAACTGAAGGGTATTGGTGTCCCGTTTAGACAATTTTTTACCCGTTTCAGAGTTGATAATCAAAGTCATGTGACCGAATTCTGGTGCTTCCCAACCAAGCGCTTCATAGACCATGAGTTGTTTTGGAGTATTAGCAATATGGTCATCACCGCGGATAACGTGAGAGATTTGCATATCGTGGTCATCGATGACAACGGCAAAGTTGTAAGTTGGGTATCCGTCTTTCTTTTGAATCACCCAGTCACCACCGATATTACCACCTTCAAATTCGATATCGCCTTTGACCATATCATGCCATTTGTAGATACCTGAATCATTAACAGCCAAACGAACCGTTGGAATGATACCAGCTGCTTCACGTTCTGCGATGTAAGCTGCTTTTTTCTCTTCACTCATACCAAGATATTCATTGATATAGCGTGGTGTTTCGCCAGCTGCTTCTTGGCGTTCGCGCTCAGCTGCCAACTCTTCTTCTGTAACGTACGATTTGTAGGCTTTTCCTTCAGCTAGCAATTGGTCGATGTATTTTTGATAGAGTTCCAAACGCTCTGATTGGCGATAGTTTTCATGAGTTTCTGGGCTTTCATCCCAGTCCATGCCTAACCAACGAAGGTTTTCAAGTTGTGAACGCTCTCCGTCTTCGACATGGCGTTTACGGTCAGTATCTTCGATACGAATGATAAAAGTTCCACCATGATGGCGTGCGTAAAGGTAGTTGAACAATGCTGTACGGGCATTTCCGATGTGTAGTAGTCCTGTTGGACTTGGTGCGTAGCGTACGCGGATATCTTTTGACATAGTTTCTCCTATAAAGTCTCTAGGCGTCTGCCTTTTTGCTTTCTATATTATATCACAAGTCTCGCCTGAGTCCAATGTCTAGAAATAAAGAGAGTAAAAAGAGTGGTCAAGCCACTCTTTTCTTCTATTATAGTTATAGACGTGCGTTAAGCTCTTTGCTCAATTCTTCAAATCCTGGTTTCCCAAGAAGGGCAAACATGTTACGCTTGTAGGCTTCAACACCTGGTTGGTCAAATGGGTTGATGGCATTCAAGTAACCTGAAAGGGCGATTGCCAATTCGAAGAAGTAGATAGTGTAGCCAAGAGTGAAGGCATCTTGCTCTGGAAGAGTCACATACATATTTGGTACGTCACCGTCTGTATGGGCAAGAAGAACACCGTCAGTTGCTTTTTTGTTTACAAAGTCAACGTCTTTTCCTTGAAGGTAACCAAGTCCGTCAAGATCTTCTTCCAAGCTAGGGATAATCACGTTCTTACGTGGTTTGTCAACACGAACAACTGTTTCAAACATGATACGAGTTCCTTCTTGGATAAATTGACCCAATGAGTGCAAGTCAGTTGAGAAGTTTGCTGAAGTTGGGTAAATACCTTTTTGGTCTTTCCCTTCTGACTCACCAGCCAATTGTTTCCACCATTCTGAGAAGTATTGAAGTGATGGCTCGTAGTTTACCAAGATTTCAGTGGCATAGCCTTTGCGATAAAGGATGTTACGAACGGCTGCATATTGGTAAGCTTCATTTTCAGAGATTTTATCTGAAGTGTAGTCTTTGCGAGCTGCATTTGCACCTTCCATAAGGGCTTTGATATCAGCACCTGATGCTGCGATTGGAAGCAAACCAACTGCTGTCAAGACTGAGAAACGTCCACCGATATCGTCTGGAACTACAAATGTTTCCCAACCGTTGGCATCTGCTTCAACCTTAACAGCACCTTTTTGGCGGTCAGTTGTTGCATAGATACGTTTGTTTGCTTCTTCTTGGCCGTATTTCTTAACCAAGAGTTCTTTGAAGACACGGAAAGCGATAGCTGGTTCAGTTGTTGTACCTGATTTAGAAATCACATTTACTGAGAAGTCTTTGTCAGCTACGTACTCTACTAAGTCAGCAAGGTAAGTAGATGAGATTGAGTTTCCTGCGTAAAGGATTTGTGGCGCTTTGCGTTCTTCTTTTGTTTGCAAGTTAGCAAAGTGGTGGTTCAAGAAGTCGATGGCTGCTTTGGCACCAAGGTAAGATCCACCGATACCGATCACAACCAAGACATCGCTGTCTGACTTGATTTGCTCAGCAGCTTTCAAGATGCGGTCGAATTCTTCGCGGTCGTAGTTTTCAGGAAGGTCCAACCAACCCAAAAAGTCGCTACCAGCACCAGTTCCTTTACGAATCAATTCGTCTGCAGCTGTTACTTGTGCTTGCATGTATTCCACTTCATGTGGGGCAACAAATTTGTCTAAAACTTTTGAATAATCAAATTTAATATGTGACATGATAATCCTCCATAATTTCTTCTTTACTATCATAACGCTTACCAGCAATTTTTTCAAGTTTTTATACTGAATTTTCTCAAATTTTATCACAATTCAAACGTTTGCGTAAAAATGCTAAAATATAAAAAATCTGAAAGGACGAATAAAAACGGCTAGATATTCTAACCGTTACAATTCATTTAATAGATACTCAAATAGTTCTAAATTGCCGTCTTCTTCATTGACCAGAAACTCTGGATGCCACTGCAAACCAATGATACGATGCTCGTCGATAGACTCAATCGCTTCCACCGTCTGGTCACGAGGATCTACAGCCGTCACACGAAAATTAGGTGCTAGGTCTTTGATACTTTGTCGATGGACTGAGTTGACTTGACTTTCTTTACCGAACAACTTAGCAACAACGCTTCCTTCTACCGTTTCAATAGAATGAGAGGTTCCAAAAGGCAAGCCTTGCCAGTGACCTTCAATTTCTTGGTGGAGAGTGCCACCAAAAGCAACATTGACCAGCTGAACCCCACGGCAGATTGCCAAAATGGGCTTATTCTGATGAAGTGCTTCTCTCAAGAGTGCCAATTCAAATTCATCACGGACTAGATTGTAATCGTCGCTCTCAATGGTCTTTTTCTCTCCATAAAACTGAGGATGGACATTTTGCCCACCTGTCAAGATCAGCTTGTCGATCATTTCCACATAATCACGCACAACGGACTCATCACCAACAGGAATAACCAAGGGGAGACCTCCGACCTGACGAATGCTCTCTGCAAATTTACAGGATACAGATGAATGGATGTTTTTTCCTTCTGCATCTACAGGACATAGATTTGCAGCAACTCCTACAACCGTTCTAGCCATGATGTATCTCCTTTCAATTTTCTAACGATAGTCCTATCTTATCATTCAAGCTCTCTGCTGTCTAATATGTTTTTTTAAAGACCGTGATAAGTATTTTTTATGGATAAGAAAAAGCTGCCCAAGAGGACAACTTCTTTCTTATTCGAAGACAAATTGATTGTGGTACAGTTCCGAGTAGAAACCGCCGAGTTTGAGCAACTCATGATGATTTCCACGTTCAATAACTTCTCCATCTTTGAGGACAATAATCTGATCGGCATTGAGGATGGTCTTCAAACGATGGGCAATCACAAAACTAGTTCGTCCTGCTACAACTGCCTCCATGGCATGTTGAATCTTGCTTTCTGTTACGGTATCGACATTGGAAGTCGCTTCATCTAAGATTAGGACTTGAGGATCTGTCATCAAGGTCCGAGCGATGGAAATCAATTGTTTCTGACCAGTTGAAAAGATATTTTGCTCATCATCAATAAGGGTATCATACTTATCAGGCAAGCTTTCGATGTAGTCATGAATATGAGTTGCCTTGGCAGCTGCTTCGACCATTTCCTGACTGGCATCTGGCACACCAAAGCGGATATTGTCCCGAATCGTTCCACTAAATAAGACCGAATCCTGCAAGACAATACCGACCTTGCTCCGCAGGCTATCCAAGTCGTAGCCACGGATGTCTTTGCCATCAAAGCAAATGCTACCTGCATCCACATCGTAGAAGCGATTGATAAGGTTCATGATGGTCGTTTTCCCTGAACCAGTCGGACCGACAACTGCTATCATCTCCCCCTTAGGAGCTGAAATGCTAACATCTTTTAAAATCGGCTTGTCTGGCACATAAGAGAAATCAATATGACTGATTTCAACGCCTTCTCGCAATTCCGTAAAGGCTGGAGCATTTTGCGGGCGAATCTCTTCTTCTGCATCGAACATTTCTTGGATACGATCCGCTCCAGTAAAGGCCAACTGGAGACTTCCCCAACTCGCAGCCACCTGGATAATCGGCTGGTAGTACTGCTGAGAAAATTGGGTAAACATGACAATCAAACCTAGGGCTGTCGTTGTTTCAATACTTGGATCGTTCAGCAAGAAGGCTGAACCTGCAAAAATGACGATGGCCGTATTGACCAAGCTCATCCCATTCATAACTGGAAAGAGGATGCCTGAGAATATTCTCCCCTTAAAGGTCGCCTTGCGCACGCGCTCATTTTGCTCCACAAATCCTGCTATGATGTCTTCTTGAATTCCTTGAACGATGACAACCTTTTGACCTGAGATGCTTTCATCCATGTAGGCATTGAGTTTTCCGACTTCTTGTTGCTGGATGTTGGTGTACTTGCGAGCCATTTTTACAATAAAAACCAGCATGAGAAAGGCTACTGGTGTACTGGCAATGGTAATTAGCGCCAGCGTCACATTTTTTGAAAACATGACAAAAATCAAGCCGATGTAAAGAGCAATATTGCTCATGACCTGAACTAGGCTTTCATTGAAAGCCTGAAGGATATTGTCCAAGTCACTAGTGAAGCGTGAAAGGATATCGCCATCTTGATGGCGGTCAAAGAAAGAAACAGTCAGACGCGAAAGCTTGCCAAAGAGGCCCTTACGCATCTCATTAGTTGACTCAGAAATAATACGGGTCATCAAAATCATGTAAATCAAACTGGACACAACCAAGACCAGCACAACCATGGCTAGATTCAGCATCAGAGCTGACAAACTCTGCCAGGCTAGTTCTGAAGTGCCATTTTGATAGGCTAGGACTAGATTAGCAAGTTCGGTCACTGCTTGACCTGAAAAAACTGGAAAGAGGGCTTGGGCAATCGTCGCAACTGCAACCATCAGAATCACAATGACAAAGGAGAGCTTGTAAACTTTAAAATAATTCCAGAAAAATCGAACGGTTTTCATTTTATTCCTCCTTTCCCTTTTGTGTTTCGTAGATTTCGCGGTAGACGGCATTGTTAGCTACCAAGTCTGCATGCCTTCCTTCTCCAATCAAGCGTCCTTGGTCCAAGACCAAAATCTTGTCTGCATGGACGACTGAACTGATTTTTTGAGCGATGATAATCGTTGTTGTCCCTTTCAGGTCTTTATTCAAAGCCTCCTGAACGAGTCTCTCTGACTTGGCATCCAAGGCTGAAGTCGAATCGTCAAAAATCAGGATACGGGGATTGCTGACAATCCCTCGAGCAATCGACATCCGTTGTTTTTGTCCACCAGAAAAGTTGGTGCCCCGTTCTTCAACCTGACTCTCAAATTTGTTTTCCATGCGTCCGATAAATTCACTGGCTTGGGCAATCCGCGCCGCACGTTCCATTTCTGACACGCTGGCATTGCCTTTTCCTTGACGAAGATTATCTGCAATGGTCCCACTAAAGAGAATAGCACGTTGCAAGACAATGGAAACTGTTTTACGCAAGGTTCCCTCGCTGACGTCTCGAATGTCCTTGCCACCAATCTTGATAGAGCCCTCCTGTGGATCAAAAAGTCGTGGGATTAACTGGGCAAGGGTGGACTTACCTGCCCCAGTCGCTCCCACCACACCGACCATCTGACCTGGTGCAACTTCAAAACTTACATTCTTAAGCATGGGCTCTTCATCGGTAGGATAAGTGAAGGTCACATTTTCAAAAGAGAGACTTCCTTCTAGATCCTCATCTGGAAGATCCTTAAAAGTCATCGCTGGCTCGGTATCTAGAACCTCACGGATACGCATCATCGAAATCATAGCCCGACTGACAGAATTCCCTAAAAATCCAACCATGACGATTGTAAAGATAATCTGACTGAGATAGTTAACAAAGGAAGCAATAGAACCAACGACTGACGGATCCGACTGAGCCATTCCCGCAACCAACCAGATGGAGAGGAAAACCGCTCCGTACCCAATGAGCATCATAAAAGGTTCCACTACTGAAAAGGCATAGCCAATATAAATATTTTGTCCCAGAAGCTCATCTGAGACCTCAGTAAACTTGTCAAATTGCTCTTTTTCCTGCACAAAGGATTTGACCACACGCACACCACGTAGATTTTCCTTGGCGATGGCATTAATTCGTTCAAGAAGGGTTTGAAACTTGGCGAAGCGCGGCCCCATCATCCCCATCATGATACCTGTAAGCGCAAAAATCAGCACTACCATAAGGACAATTACCCACCAAAGCGAAGGCAGGGTGTGAACCGCTAAGATAAAGGAACCAATAAAAAGCAAAGGAAGACGGAAAAGGATTTGGAAAACCATCATCACCATGTTCTGAATTTGGTTGATATCATTGGTCATGCGGACAACCAGATTCCCAGCATTAAACCGCTCAATGTTGGCATAAGAAAAGGTTTGGATCTTACGAAAAGCATCTTCACGAAGGTCCGAAGATACTCCCTGAGCGATATAGGCTGCAAGAATAACATTGACACCACCTGCAACCAGACCCACGAGGGCTACTCCTATCAACCATGCCCCAATACTATAAATAGCCTCATGTTGGCCAGCCAGTAGAGCATCTAAAACCTCCTGCAAATAGCGAGGTTGCAAGAGCGAGCTCGCAACCATCAAGCCTGTCATCACAAAGGATGCCAAGGCTTGCCATTTATAGGCTTTAATTTTTTCAATCAGCATACTTCCTCCTAATCAGATAGACAAAAGGGAGTGACGAAATTCGCCAGCTCCTCTCATTCTTTCATGTTGATGCTATTCTAGCAAAAAAGAGGAATCTTGTCAAAGGCGTTTTCTTATTACAAATTAGTGCGCTTTCACTCGCAAGTAATGCATGAAAAGGCTTTTTATGGTAAAATGAAAAGAAGAACTCTTAAAAGGAGGAGAAGATGAAGAAACAAACCATCGCTGTCTTGGGTCCTGGTTCTTGGGGGACTGCCCTTTCGCAGGTCCTAAACGACAATGGACACGAGGTTCGCATTTGGGGAAATATTCCCGACCAGATCGATGAAATCAATAGCCAACATACAAACAAACGCTACTTTAAAGACATCCTACTCGACGAAAACATCAAGGCATACCATGACTTAGGAGAAACATTGAAAAATGTAGACGCTGTTTTATTTGTTGTCCCAACAAAAGTAACGAGACTGGTTGCCCAACAAGTAGCAAAGGTACTTGATCACAAAGTTGTCATCATGCATGCCTCCAAAGGCTTGGAACCAGATAGTCACAAACGTCTATCAACTATTCTTGAAGAGGAAATCCCAGCTGACCTTCGTAGTGAAGTCGTCGTTGTTTCAGGACCTAGCCACGCTGAGGAAACGATTGTGCGGGATATTACCTTAATCACTGCAGCCTCTAAAGACCTTGAAACTGCCCAGTACGTCCAAAATCTCTTTAGCAATCACTACTTCCGCCTCTATACTAATACGGATGTTATCGGGGTTGAAACCGCTGGTGCTCTCAAAAACATCATTGCAGTTGGTGCGGGTGCATTACATGGCCTAGGATTTGGCGACAATGCCAAGGCGGCCATCATCGCACGTGGCTTGGCAGAAATCACCCGTCTAGGGGTCGCTCTTGGAGCTAATCCTCTGACTTATAGCGGTCTTTCTGGAGTTGGGGATTTGATCGTAACAGGGACATCTGTCCACTCTCGTAACTGGAGAGCCGGTGATGCCCTCGGTCGTGGAGAATCTCTAGCAGACATCGAAGCCAACATGGGCATGGTCATCGAAGGCATTTCAACGACTCGAGCAGCTTACGAATTAGCTCAGGAATTGGGTGTCTATATGCCAATTACACAAGCCATTTACCGAGTTATCTATGAAGGTGTCAATATCAAAGAAGCAATCACTGACATCATGAACAACGAATTTAAAGCAGAAAACGAATGGTCTTAGACCCTTATAGAAAGGAACATTATGAAACAAAAAGTCAGAAAAGCAGTCATCCCTGCCGCTGGATTGGGAACTCGTTTCCTCCCTGCAACTAAGGCCTTGGCCAAGGAAATGTTGCCAATCGTAGACAAACCTACCATCCAATTTATCGTTGAAGAAGCCCTCAAATCTGGAATCGAAGATATCTTGGTTGTTACTGGTAAGTCAAAACGTTCCATCGAGGACCACTTCGACTCAAACTTCGAATTGGAATACAACCTCAAAGAAAAAGGGAAAACAGATCTTCTGAAGCTAGTTGATGAAACAACTGGCATGCGTCTGCATTTTATCCGCCAAACTCATCCACGTGGTCTCGGCGATGCTGTTTTACAAGCCAAGGCTTTCGTCGGAAATGAACCTTTTGTCGTGATGCTTGGGGATGACTTGATGGATATCACTAATGAAAAGGCTGTTCCGCTCACCAAACAACTCATGGATGACTACGAGCGTACTCACGCGTCTACTATCGCTGTTATGCCAGTCCCTCACGACGAAGTCTCTGCTTACGGGGTTATTGCTCCGCAAGGCGAAGGAAAAGACGGCCTTTACAGTGTTGAAACTTTCGTTGAAAAGCCAGCTCCAGAGGACGCTCCTAGCGACCTTGCTATTATTGGACGCTACCTTCTCACGCCTGAGATTTTCCAAATTCTAGAACAACAAAAACCAGGTGCTGGAAATGAAATTCAGCTGACGGATGCAATCGACACCCTCAATAAAACACAACGTGTATTTGCTCGTGAGTTCAAAGGGGCTCGTTACGATGTCGGGGACAAGTTTGGCTTTATGAAAACCTCCATCGACTACGCTCTCAAACACCCACAAGTCAAAGACGACTTGAAAGACTACCTCATCCAACTTGGGAAAGAGTTAGCTGAGGGGAAATAGAAGAAAAACAAAGCTCTTAAATAAGGGCTTTTTTTTGTTGAAGCTTGCAATAAAAAAGCCATCTTTGCAGATGACTTATTGGCAACCGAATCGGTGCTCGCTTTTAACTATTCCCTCTACACATAGCTCATTCCCTTATAGCATAGGAAAACGGCTAGTGCGATAAAAAGTACGGTTGCTCCGATTCGCTGGCTGGTACTGTACATCCTTCTCTCCCATCTGACTGGGAAGATGACTGCTAGAAAAGCACCGCCTACTGCGCCACCAATATGCCCTGCTAGGCTGATTCCTGGAATCAGAACACTTCCAATGATATTTATAACGAAAAGCGTCAGGTAGGATTGCCCTAACTGCTGGATATAGGGGCTGCGAGTCGCATAGCGCAAAACGATAATCGCAGCAAATAGTCCGTAAAGAGAAGTGGAGGCCCCTGCTGCTACAACTTTCGGTGTGAAAGCAAAAACAAAGAGATTGCCCATCATTCCTGATAAGAGATAGAGAAGGAAAAATTGCTTGGAGCCGAAAATCTCCTCCGCTTGTCGTCCAAGAAAGTAGAGTGAAATTATATTGACAATGAAATGCTCCCAACCGATATGTACAAAGATAGCTGAAAAAAGACGCCAAATCTGCTCGGGGAACAGGCGAATGATCGGTCCATACATAGCTCCAAACTGAAAAAGAGTTTTTGCCTGATCAAAGTTGATACCCGTAGTAATCAGCATCAAGAGAAATACCAAAGCTGTCACTAGGAGGAAAAAACTAGTCACAGGGTAGCGTTTATCAAAGATTTCCTTCATAGATTAGCACCTCCTGGACGGGAATATCGTGATCTTCCGAGTTGAAATTCTGGATTTGACAAGGATAGATTGTGCTCATGGTATGCCCAGCAAAATGTTCTAGATAGCGGTCGTAGTAGCCTCCACCATATCCAATCCGATAGCCCTCTGTTGTAAAAGCCAAGCCCGGAACATGAATTAAATCAATCTGAGACGGATCCACCACTTCCAAGTTTCCTTTCGGTTCCAGTAAACCAAAGGAAGTTTTTACCAATTGCTGCGGATTATAGACCACAAACTCCATGCGCCCCTTGGGATAGGTTTTAGGTATCAAAACCTTCTTGCCGTCCTTCAGCGCCTGCTCAATCAGTTCCTGCGTTTGAAATTCATGAGGGAAGGAGAGATAGGTTGCGATGGTCTTGGCTTCTTGGTAAAAAGGGTGTTGTAAAAAACGCTCAGTCAAAGCTCGATCCATAGCCTGTTTTTGCTCCTGAGATAGAGCCTTCATTTCTTGCAAGACTTGCTTGCGTAGTTCTGCTTTCATAGACAATTCCTCTACTCTGCTGCCTTCTTTTTCAGGAAACTAGAGACCGCATCTACCCCAATGGCTAAGGCTTCTTCCTTAGGACTCATCTGAGGGTGATGAAGGGCGTAGGGACTATCGATACCCAGCCAAAACATAACGCCATCTACCTTCGAAAGAAGATAGCCAAAATCTTCACCTGTCATAGCAGGCTCGATATCAATCAACTCGATTCCGTCTTTCTCTTCAAAAAAGTCCATCAGTTCACGCGCCAAGGCTGGATTGTTCTCAACAGGCAGGTAGCCCCCTTGTTTGAGTTCCACTTCGACTTCCATACCAAAGGCTGCCGCAACTCCCTCTGCGACTGTTTTGACTCTTTTTTGTACCAAGAGACTCATGTCCTGGGTCAAGGCCCGAATGGTTCCATGTAAAAAAGCTGTGTCTGTGATGACATTGTTGGTTGTTCCAGCTTGGAAAAGGCCAAAGGTCACCACCGCCCCCTCGATTGGATTGACATTGCGGCTGACAACTGACTGTACTTGGGTCACAAAGTAACTAGCAGCCACCAAGGCATCATTGGCCTCATGCGGGAAGGCTGCGTGCCCGCCTTTTCCTTTGAAACGAATCTTGACTTCGCAAGTCCCAGCAAAAAGCGTGTGGGTATTGGTCGCAATCTGGCCGACTTTCAGATCTGGACGAACATGGAGGCCATAAAATTGGTCTGGCAACCAGTCCCCAAAAGCACCATCCTCATACATGAGCATACCACCGGCTTCATTTTCTTCAGCAGGCTGAAATAGGAAGAGCAGATTATTCTTAGGTTGCTCCTCAAGTGCGCGTTCTAGACAGCCCAAGGTAATAGTCATATGAAAGTCATGCCCACAAGCATGCATGCGACCTTGGTGTTGAGAAGCAAAAGGTAGACCTGTTTGTTCGACAATAGGCAGACCATCAATGTCTGTTCGCCAACCAATGGTTCGCTCCGGCCGACTTCCCTGCAGGTAGACCAAAATCCCTGTTCGCCAAGTACGAATTTGAACAAATTCCTTACCCGCAGTCAATTTCTCAATCACATCCAGCAAATAAGCCTGAGTCTCGAACTCCTCCAAGCCAATCTCTGGAATCTGGTGCAAATCTCGTCTAGTCTGAATCAAATCTAACATCTATCTGTCCTCCTATATAGCAGAAAGAGGCTGGAAAAAGGGTTCCGCCTCTTTTTTACTTTTACCATTACAAGGTACGAAGCGCATCCTCTAGCGCTGTTTTTTGTTGGGTTTGGCTGTCGATTTCTTTGATAATACGAGCCGGAACGCCTGCTACTACTACGTTTTCTGGTACGTCTTGGGTAACGATAGCTCCTGCGGCAACGACTGAACCACTACCAATTTGGACACCTTCGATAACCACTGCATTAGCTCCAATGAGAACATTGTCCCCAACACGGACTGGATCGGCACTAGCTGGCTCAATCACACCTGCCAAAACGGCACCTGCACCAACGTGGCTGTTCTTCCCAACGATAGCACGGCCACCAAGGATGGCGCCCATATCAATCATGGTTCCAGCACCGATTTCAGCACCGATATTGATAACAGCTCCCATCATGATAACAGCATTGTCACCAATTTCAACCTGGTCACGGATAATCGCACCTGGCTCGATACGTGCGTTGATAGCACGTTTATCTAGCAAAGGAACCGCCGAATTACGAGCATCTTGCTCAACAACATAGTCTTGATTTTCTACCAAACCTTCGAGAAGCGGAGCGACGTCCTTCCAGTCTCCGAATAAAACATTTCCTAGTTTGACAACAGAGCTTGGTACAGCAGTTGCGAGTTCCCCTTCAAAGGTTACTTTAACACTGGTTTTCTTTTCCGCATTAGCGATAAATTGGATAATTTCTTGAGCGTTCATTTTTGTAGCAGTCATAAGCGCCTCCTGGTTCATTATAATGATACCTATTCTACCAAAAAAGGCCTCAAATTTGAAGCCTTAAGCACTCGAACAGAACATTTTACCTTTTCTTCGTTTCCTCAATTGACAAGAAAACCATTGGAACGATAATCAAAATCATAGCCAAAGCTAGAAAACCATCCAAAACCATACCTAGAAATAGCACACTTAACAATGCGGAAGATAAAGGTTCGCTGGCACTCACAACTGATACAACTAAAGGTGAGACGAGTAGCACAGCCTTCATCGAAAGGAAAAAAGCAAAAGCCGTTCCAAACACAGCAATAGTAAAACAAATCAAAAGGCTCGTCACATCAAGTTGGAAGGTAATCTGATGAATAGGATAAAGAAAATTGCTAAAAACACCTGCTAGCAACATCCCCCAACCAACGGTTGGCACAAAACCATAGTCACGTGCAAAACGCTGAGGCAGGATAACGTTGAACATAACCCCTACAGCACTGAGGAGTCCAGTGATCAAAGCTAAGGGAGTCATGGACAACTGGGACAAATCTCCTTTTGTGGCCATCAAAAAAACACCTAGCATGGCAATCAAAACATAGAGAATGGCTGTGATAGAAGCCTTCTTTTGATAGACGATACGATTATAAAACAAGATAAAAACTGGACTGATAAATTGCAAAATCGTTGCTGTCGTCGCATTCGAATACTCAACACAGAGATAAAAGAAAAACTGCACAGAAAAAATACCTAGAATAGCATAGGCTAAAAAAGGTAGATAATTTTTCTTGTCCCGCCAGATATCCAATAACTGGGTGCGTAACTGAAAGGCTGATAAAGCTAAAACCAAACTCCCTGCCACTAGCAAGCGCATGGAAGTGATCCAGCCAGATGACACCTGATAATGGGCGAAAAAATACTCCCCCAGAATACCACAAATCCCCCAGATTAGGCCTGACAACAGTGAATATAAAGTTCCCTTAAAAATCTTCTTTTGATACTTGTTCATATCTTTATTGTAACACGAAATGAAAAAAGAAAAAAGTAGCATGAAAAATATTATTGAATGAATCATGCTACTTTTTTATTCTATCTATTTGATTGATTTGAGCGAGTTGATGAGCTTGTTCCCGAACTGCTACTTGAACTTGGGAGAGTTGGAGTCGGGAGACTAGGTAAACTTCCTAGGATGTTCTTCCAAGCATTTTGATAATCGGCATCGCTACCTCCGATGGCAAAACGGTAAGTAGTTGCTGGAGCACCCTCTTTAGTAGCCCAGTAGCTCGTCACAGTAGAACCAGAAACGGTAACTTCTTTGCCATTGATTGTGACCTTGCCAGGTTTCTCTCCTGTCGATTTGAGGACTTGAGACTTGGTCACACTTGAGTCTAGGCTAAAACGCTCATTGCCCCATATGCCAGGTTCGGCTTGTTGAATGGCATTGACCAAGTGAGCCATATAATTGGCGTTGCGGTAGTGACCTGCTCCTTTAGCTAGTGGTCGGTTGTCGTCGTGACCTAACCAGCCCCCTAGAGTCAAGCGTGGCGTAGAAAGCATGAGCCACATATTTTCATCTTCATTGGTCGTACCAGTCTTTCCAATCCAGTCAGCACGAGCCAGACTTGGGTTGATAGAGGCCAAATCAGTCTGAAAGCTTGACGTAACTCGAGATGAAATGACATCACGAAGTAGACTTTGCATGATGGTCGCTGTCGCTTTTGAATAAACTTGGACAGGTTGACTTTTATGCTCATAAATCACTTGTCCCGTCGTCGATTCAATCTTGGAAATCATATGTTTCTTGTGGTAGACCCCATTATTAGCCAAGGTCTGATAACCATTGGTATGCTGGGCAACTGTAACATCAATCCCCCCACCCATCGGTAAACTTTCGATACCATATTCTGGGATTTCATAACCCATTTTTTCCATATAACCCTTGACATCAACACCCTTCTCCCGAAGCGTACGATAAGTCCAGTAGGCTGGGATATTCCATGAATAGTTGAGGGCTTCTCCCAAGGTCATCATCCCTGTACCAGGACTATTGACATACATGATAGGATTGCCGTTTGAAAAGTTTGTCGGATAGTTAGACAAGATACTTGCACTTCCCATCAAACCTTGGTCAATCGCGATACCATAGGCCAGTATAGGCTTAGTGGTTGAAGCTGGAGAACGCTTGGTGTCAATAGCGTGATTGTTCTGATTTTCTTGGTAATTACGGCCACCAACAAAGCCAAGAATAGCTCCCGTTTGGTTGTCCATGAGGACATTCCCTACTTCAGGCTGGCCTGTCGAATCGTCTAGCAGATAGCCATAGGTCGCAACCGCATTTTGCATTGCGGTATGAACGTTTTTATTGATAGTTGTCGTAATCTTATACCCACCATTCTCAATTTCCTTAGTGGCTAGATCACGATAAGCTTTTTGGATGGACTCATTCTTTAGTTCTTGGGCAGATACATGATCTCTCGCAACCAGATAGTCATACATCCTATCAGTAGCTTCTGCCAAGGTTGCATAGTAGAGATAGTCACGAGAAGTACCGCTGACATTACCAGACGGCAGGAAGTCTTTCTTAAAGTCATAATCCTTGTACTTATCGTAATCTTCCTGACTCAGAGCACCTGTCCGGTACATATTATAGAGGACATCCTTGGCACGCTTGATACCCAAAGCCATATCCTCATCACTCTTCATACTACCATCAGATTCATAAGGGGAGTAACTAATTGGGCTCTGTGGCAATCCTGCGATAAAGGCTGCTTGAGGGACCGTTAGATCCGAAGCCTTAACCCCAAAGATCCCTTCTGCAGCCTGCTGGGCACCTGCAATATTTTGACCTTTATGATTGCGACCAAAAGGAGCAATATTCAGATAGGTTGTCAGAATTTCGTCCTTGCTCATGACGCGCTCCAAGGCAAGAGCATCTATGATTTCTGTCGCCTTACGAGCCAAGGTCGGAGCATCTCCAACCACCTGCTGCTTGATGACCTGCTGGGTCAAGGTCGAACCACCACTGGACGAGCCTAGACCGACAAAGGTTCCCAAGGTCGCACGAATAACGGCCTTAGGCACAACTCCCTTGTGCTCATTGAAATGCTCGTCCTCTGTCGCAATGATAGCCTTCTTGAGATTATCTGAGATAGCCTCCGAAGCGACTGACGTGCGCAATAGATCTCCTTCAATCGAAGCGATGGTACTTCCGTCAACATAGGTAATTTCTGAGATAGAGGCAATATCCTTCACTTGTTTGACCAGTTCTTCTGTTTGCGGAACCTGGGCCTTGTCAAATAGAGCGACTCCATAACCCATAGCCACACCAGCTCCAAAAAGGCCACCGATAAAGGCCAGAATAAAGAGAGTGTTGAAGGTCACTTTAAAAGCACTTAAAATCTTAGCAAAAATAGACCCTACCTTTCTAACGTTGTCAGAAGAAGCTAATTTCTTATCAGTCTTTTTACTTGCTTGTTTTTTCTTCCATTTGGCAGTTAGTTGCTGGAAAAAATGCAGCATTTTTGTTTTTAATTCATCAATTCTTTTTTTCATGAATGTCCTCGCTTTCTTTATTATACCATAAAAGGGAAACTTTCAATAAAATAGCCACTTTCTTCCCTATTCTACTAGGCTATTGACCAAGTTTGTGATACAATAGGTAGAAACAATATTTTAAAAAGGAGAAAAGACACATGCACATTTTTGATGAGCTAAAAGAGCGTGGTTTGATTTTTCAAACGACTGATGAAGAAGCTTTACGCAAAGCCCTAGAAGAAGGTCAAGTTTCTTATTATACTGGCTACGATCCAACTGCTGACAGCCTTCACCTTGGTCACCTTGTCGCAATCTTGACAAGTCGTCGTTTGCAACTAGCAGGTCACAAACCCTATGCGCTCGTTGGCGGTGCTACAGGTCTCATCGGAGATCCGTCCTTCAAAGATGCTGAGCGTAGTCTCCAAACAAAAGACACAGTAGATGGCTGGGTCAAGTCTATCCAAGGACAACTGTCTCGCTTTCTTGACTTTGAAATTGGTGAAAATAAAGCTGTCATAGTCAACAACTACGACTGGTTTGGCAGCATCAGCTTCATTGACTTCCTCCGCGATATCGGAAAATACTTCACTATCAACTACATGATGAGTAAGGAATCTGTTAAAAAACGGATCGAAACAGGGATTTCTTACACTGAGTTTGCCTACCAAATCATGCAAGGGTATGACTTCTACGTCCTTAACCAAGAGCACAACGTAACGCTACAAATCGGTGGTTCTGACCAGTGGGGAAATATGACAGCGGGTACTGAGTTGATGCGACGTAAAGCAGATAAGACAGGGCACGTAATCACTGTTCCACTCATCACAGACGCAACTGGTAAGAAATTTGGTAAATCTGAAGGAAACGCAGTCTGGCTCAATCCTGAAAAGACTTCTCCATACGAAATGTACCAATTCTGGATGAACGTCATGGATGCTGACGCCGTTCGCTTCTTGAAGATCTTTACCTTCTTGTCACTGGATGAAATTGAAGACATCCGAAAACAATTTGAAGCGGCGCCACACGAACGCTTGGCTCAGAAAGTCTTGGCTCGTGAAGTTGTGACTCTTGTTCACGGCGAAGAAGCCTACAAGGAAGCCCTCAACATCACCGAGCAACTCTTTGCTGGAAACATCAAAAACCTTTCTGTCAAAGAACTCAAACAAGGACTTCGTGGAGTGCCAAACTACCAAGTAAAAGCAGACGAAAACCACAATATCGTGGAACTCCTCGTGTCATCTGGTGTGGTGAATTCAAAACGCCAAGCCCGTGAAGACGTCCAAAACGGAGCTATCTACGTCAACGGCGACCGTATCCAAGACCTTGACTATGTCTTGAGTGACGCAGATAAGTTAGAAAACGAACTCACTGTTATCCGCCGCGGGAAGAAGAAATACTTTGTGTTGACTTACTAAATTGTTAAACATTTACCTATAAACAAAGGAGTTCCCCTCGAGAAAGGTAACTCCTTTTTGCTGTGAATAGTCCCCACCTATCCCTTAATAGACAGGCTACGCAGGACTATGCGTAAGGTTGTTAGATTATGTAGGATAGAGAGGTTTGAAGGACTGAGCCAATTAAACAAGCCAAAGCCAATCAAACTACTATTTACGACAACGGTATCTTGAATATTCTTCTTGATGAGTGTTTGCAAAGATGATGATAGCCAATCCAACTCTTGGAAGAAATCCAAACGATTATCTAACAATAAGATATCGCTCATCTGCTTAGAAATATCTGCACTCTCATTCATCACCACACCGATATCTGATAGGGTTAGAGCCGCTGAGTCATTCAATCCATCTCCAACCATCAAAATCGTGTGACCTGCTTTCTGCAGTTCCTCTACTAACTCAAATTTCCCATCAGGTTTCAAGTCTGTATAGACCTGATCAAAGGGCAAATCTTTGACTAATTCCTCTGTCCTAACCAAGGTGTCCCCAGTTGCCAGAATCAATTTTTTCCCTTGTGCCTTAAGTTTCTCCAAGGCTGCTTTTGCTTCTTTTCTCAAAGGAGTATGAATGCAGAACATTCCAATCAATTCATTCTGATAAGCCAAGAATAAGAGATTGTAGTGACTCTTGTACTCTTCAATTAAAGCATTTTGTTCTGAACTGATATGAATCTGCTCATCCTGCATCAAGACATAATTCCCAATAAGAACTGGTTGGCCATCTATATGAGATTTGATCCCCTTGCTTGCAATATATTGGAGTTTCCCATGCATTTCCTCATGTTCAATTCCCTCTATCTCAGCTTGCTTGACGATGGCATTAGCAATAGGATGATAAATGTGTTCCTCAAGACAGGCACTGATTCTGAGAATATCTTCCTCACTATAGTCCCCAAAAGGTAACACCTTTTCAACTATAGGATAACTAGTTGTGATTGTTCCCGTCTTATCAAACAAGAAAGTATCAACTTCCAGATATTTCTCCAGAACATCCCCATCCTTAATCACCATTTCACGGTTCAACCCCTCCTTGATAGCTGTCAAATAAGCTACAGGAGTAGAGATTTTCAAAGCGCAGGAGAAATCGACTAATAGGAAAGAAATAGCCTTAGAAAAAGAACCTGTTAATAGGTAAGTTAGCCCAGCCCCCAAGAAATTATATTTGACGACCTTATCCGCCATCTTGATGAAATAGCGTTGTTTCGTTTTCTTGTTTTCTTCAGATTTCTTCATTAACTCAATCAGTTGTAAAATCCGGCTGTTCATCTGATTATCGGTTACACGAATGCGTAACTCTCCAGTTTCTAATACTGTATTTGCACAAACCAAATCAGACTCTCTTTTTTCAACTGGAAAACTCTCTCCCGTCAAGGAACTTTCGTTGACCATACCTAAACCTGAAACTACTTGTCCATCAAACAGAATTTCATTTCCTTGAGATAGGACCAAGACATCTCCTATTTGAACATCGGAACTCTTGATACTAACAACCGTATCGCCCTGTACTAAGAATACGTCGCTCTCTTTTGCAAGAAGGCTTTGTTCTAAATCTGTTGCAGTTTTTTTCAAAGACCACTGATCTAAATGATTCCCCAAATCAAGCATAAACATGATATTGCTAGCTGTCTTGGATTGGTTCATAAACAAGGACAATAAAATCGCCGAACAGTCCAAGACTTCCATCGTTAGTTCCTTACGCGCTAGTGTTTGATAGGCTTCTCTAATATAACCCAAAGCCTGATAACAAGTCCATATATAGCGAATAGGATACGGCACAAAACTACGAAAAAGTACACGCTTAATCGCTGCACCTGAAACAATAGAATAAGCACTCTCTTCTCTACGAATGGGAAGAGTCATCAACTCAGAAACTTTCCCTTTATCAATTCTTTTTAAAAAGGCTTCTGCATTATCTAATACAGAAAAGCCTTCTTTTATGCGTAGAGTAAAGTGCTGTTGATCCATGTAAAACTGGATAGACTCAATCCCCTTTTCATCTCTCGCCAAGGAACGAAGATAGTCTTGAATATCCAAGGTGAGTGAAAAAGAAGATGATAGTCGGATATGTTGGTATCCTCTATGTAGCACTTTAAAAGACATATTATTCTCCTATAAGGCTATCTAATTGCTCTTCTTTTTTCTCTTGCTCGTACAAATATTTGGCATCTTGCAAGACATCGTCTCCATGTTGTTTCACAACAGAAACAGATGCATCTAGCCCGTCTTTCAACTTGTAAGCCTTAGCCAAAGCTTTAGAATAACCTTTTTTAGCTTCCTTACTTGCCAAGATTTTCAAACCAAGGGTACCAAATGCGACACCACCCAAAAAGAGTGATGATTTCTTCGCAACTTTTGCAACGGTTAATACTTCTTTTAACATACTTATTTCCTCCTTATCATTATTATATAGAAATTTAGATATAAAAGCAATTTTATTCTATAAATTGGAGAATTAGTTTTATTTCTACTGAATCTCCCATCTACTTATTTCTAAAGTTGCTTTCATTTGCCTCTTTTGATACACTTAAACTATGAATACAAACCTCAAACCCAAACTTCAGCGTTTTGCTTCTGCGACTGCCTTTTCCTGCCCTATCTGCCAAGAAAATCTGGCCTTGGTAGAGTCTAGCCTCAAGTGTAGCAACCGCCATTCTTTTGATCTGGCAAAATTCGGCTATGTCAACTTGGCTCCGCAAATCAAGCAATCTGCCAACTACGACAAGGAAAACTTCCAAAACCGCCAGCAAATTCTTGAAGCTGGTTTTTATCAGGCTATTTTAGAAGGTATCTCGGACTTACTAACAACTAATCCATCCGCAAAAACAGTCTTGGATATCGGTTGTGGCGAAGGTTTCTACTCTCGTAAACTCCAAGAAAGTCACTCTGATAAAACCTTCTATGCCTTTGACATTTCAAAAGACTCGGTCCAAATCGCAGCTAAAAGTGAACTCAACTGGTCAGTTAATTGGTTTGTCGGTGACCTGGCTCGACTTCCTATAAAAGACGCCAGTATGGATATCCTGCTCGACATCTTTTCACCTGCCAACTATGGGGAATTCCGTCGCGTTTTATCCAAAGATGGCATCTTGATCAAGGTCATCCCGACTGAAAATCACCTCAAAGAAATCCGTCAAAGGGTACAAGACCAGCTGACAAACAAGGACTATTCCAACCAAGATATCAAGGAACATTTCCAGGAATACTTCAGCATCCAATCTAGCCAAATAGCTTCCCTAACCAAACCCATCACAGCCGAGCAACGCCAAGCTTTACTTAGCATGACCCCCCTTCTCTTTCATGTTGACCAGACCAAAATTGACTGGAGTCAACTGACAGAGATTACCATTGAGGCAGAGATTTTGGTTGGGAAAGCACTGTAAATAAAACTTTCAGATAAGACAAAACCCGCACCTTCAAGGTACGGGTTTAAGTTATGTAATTATTAGTTCAAGTGCCAGATATCTTCGTTGTACTGAGCGATTGTACGGTCAGATGAGAAGAATCCTGCTTTGGCAATGTTAACGATGACTTTATCCAACCATGCGTCGCGGTCTTCGTAGTCAGCAAGCATTTGCTCTTTCACCTTGATGTAGTCTTCCAAGTCAAGGAGAGTCATGAACCAGTCTTTGTTGATCAATTCGTTGTAAAGACGTTCCAAGCGTTCTTTCTTACCTACTGCAAGAACAGCATCGCTCACGATGAAGTCAACCAATGGTTTGATGGCTTCGCGTGCGTAGAATTCGCTTGACTTGTAAGCTGCTTTTGCGTAAAGGTCGATAACAGTTTCTGAATCTTCACCAAAGATGTAGATGTTTTCGTCGCCAACCAATTCAGCGATTTCCACGTTAGCTCCGTCCATAGTACCAAGAGTCAAAGCTCCGTTGAGCATGAATTTCATGTTACCAGTACCTGAAGCTTCCTTAGAAGCAAGCGAGATTTGTTCGGAGATGTCACATGCTGGGATGAGGAAGCTTGCTGCAGTAACGTTGTAGTTTTCAACCATTACAACTTGCAAGTGTGGTGCTACTGCTGGATCGTTGGCAATCACTTCTGACAAGCAAAGGATCAAGTGGATGATGTCTTGAGCGATAGTGTAGGCAGGAGCTGCTTTACCACCAAAGAATACTGTGATTGGACGAGCAGGGATGTTACCAGCCTTGATGTCAAGGTATTTGTGGATGACATACAAAGCGTTCATTTGTTGGCGTTTGTACTCGTGAAGACGTTTGATTTGGATATCAAAGATAGAGTTTGTATTGATTTCCACACCTTGGTGTTCTTTCAAGTGACGAGCCAATTTACGTTTGTTGTGAGCCTTGATGCTTTCCAATTTTTCTTTAACAGCAGCCTTGTCTTCGTATGACAAGAGTTTTTCAAGCTCATCTGCTTCATGGTGCCAACCATGTCCAATAATCTCATCCAAGTAGTGAGACAAGCTTGGGTTAGCATGCATGAGCCAACGACGGAATGTGATACCGTTTGTTTTGTTGTTGAATTTTTCTGGGTAGATGTCGTAGAAAGCTTTCAACTCTGAGTTCTTCAAGATTTCAGTGTGAAGAGCCGCAACCCCGTTAACGCTGTATCCGTAGTGGATATCCATGTGAGCCATGTGTACACGGTCGTTTTCATCGATGATTTGAACAGCCGGGTCTTTGTATTCTGCTTTCACACGGCGGTCCAATTCTTTGATGATTGGTACCAAGTGAGGAACCACTTCTTGCAAGAATTCAAGAGGCCATTTTTCAAGGGCTTCAGCAAGGATGGTGTGGTTAGTGTAGGCAGTCATGCTACGAACGATAGAGATTGCTTCATCAAGTTCGATACCACGCGCAGTCAAAAGACGGATCAATTCAGGGATCACCATTGATGGGTGAGTATCGTTGATTTGTACAACTGCGTAGTCCGCAAGGTCATGCAAGTTGCTTCCTTTTTCGATCGCTTCGTCAATGATCAATTGCGCACCGTTTGACACCATGAAGTATTGTTGGAAGATACGGAGCAATTCACCTTGCTTGTCACTATCGTCTGGGTAAAGGAAGAGAGTCAAGTTGCGAGCGATATCTGTCTTGTCAAAGTTGATACCATCTTCGATGATAGAAGAATCAACTGAATCCAAGTCAAACAAACGCAAGCGGTTTTTAGTAGCTGTCTTGTAGCCAGGTACATCAATATCGTAAAGAGTCGATGTCAATGTGAAGTGTGCAAATGGCACTTGGTAGCTACGGCTTGAGCGAACCAACCAGTTTTGCTCTGTCAACCAAGCGTTAGGAATTGTTTCTTGTTGGTTGTTTTTAAGAACTTGTTGGAAAAGACCGAAGTGGTAGTTCAAACCAACACCATCACCATTCAAACCAAGTGTAGCGATTGAGTCGATAAAGCAGGCTGCCAAACGTCCCAAACCACCGTTACCAAGTGATGGTTCCAATTCTACTTCTTCGATTTCGATCAACTCTTTACCTGCAGCTGCAAGTTCTTTTTTCACATCGTCGTAAAGACCGAGGTTAATCAAGTTGTTTGACAAGAGTTTACCGATCAAGAACTCAGCTGAGATGTAGTAAACTTTTTTCTTACCAGTGTTGACTGGTTTTTGGCTGCTAGCAAGCTTGCTGTAGTTGAGAAGAGCAAGGTAAAGCTCTTCATTGCTACATTCTGCAATGGTTTTATTGTAACGTTTTTGTACAAATTCTTTTAATGGTAACATGTTTATGTGTCTCCTGATATTGTCTTATTTCTTTAATTCTACCAAATTTTCATTAATTCGGCGATAAATTGTAGTCAAGTCAAGCAAAGTTTCTTCAACAGCTGGTGTGAGTTGATCTGCTGTCATACGCCATGACCAGTTTCCACCAAGGGTAGATGGGAAGTTCATACGAGCTGACTCATCTAGTTCTAACAAGTCTTGCATGGTTGCAATAGCCATGAAGCTAACGGATGAAAATACTGTGCGAAGCATTGCGTGTGGCACTGTTTCGTACTCTTTACGGTTCGTGTAACGAGCCATGTATTCACGAGTTGGATCATCGATCTCATTACGGTACCAACCAAGAACAGTGTTGTTATCATGTGTTCCTGTGTACATAACAGAGTTGGCAGGTGCCAAGTGCGGGCTATCGATACTTTCGTCTTCTGGGTTGAAGGCAAATTGAAGAATCTTCATTCCTGGGAAGCCAGTGCGTTCACGCAACTCGATCACTTCATCTGTCATGAAACCAAGATCTTCAGCGATGATGTTTAGCTCACCAAGCTCTTCTTTAACAGCTGCGAAAAGCTTGTAGCCTGGACCTTTTACCCATTTACCAGGTGCTGCTGTATCGGAACCAGCAGGAATTTCCCAGTAAGATTCGAAACCGCGGAAGTGGTCGATACGAACAATATCGTAGATCTTGAAGCTTTCGCGCAAGCGTTCAACCCACCATTTGTAACCGTCTTTGTCCATCGCTTCCCAGTCATAGATTGGGTTCCCCCAAAGTTGACCAGTTGCAGAAAACTCATCTGGTGGGCATCCTGCGATGCAAGTTGCTTTACCATTGGCATCTGTCTTGAAGAGGTGTGGATTTGCCCACATGTCGCTTGAATCTTCCGCTACATAGATAGGCATGTCCCCAACGATTTCGATGTGGTTGTCGTTAGCGTAGGCTTTCAATTTCAACCATTGTTGGAAGAAGAAGTATTGAGTCACACGGTGGTAAACCAACTTGTCTGCCAATTTCTCACGGTAGCCTTCAAGTGCTGAAGCTTTACGCGCACGAGCATCTGCGTCTGGCCATTCTGTCCAAGCAAGATTGTCAAAATGCTCTTTAATCGCCATATACTCTGCAAAGAGTTCAAGCCATGATTGGTTGTCTTGAGCAAATTTCTCAAAATCTTTGACATCACCCACTTCCAAGAAGCGTTTAACTGCTTTTTCTAAAAGCGGACGACGTGCGTAGTAAATCTTCGCATAGTCAACTTCAGATGCATCACTACCAAAGTCAACACCTTCAAGATCGTTAGCTTCCAACAAACCTTGCTCTACCAAGATGTCAAGGTCGATAAAATGTGTATTTCCAGCAAAGGCCGAGAATGATTGGTATGGAGAATCTCCATAGCTTGTTGTCCCAAGAGGGAGGATTTGCCAGTAACGTTGCTTCGTACGAACCAAGAAATCAACGAAATCATAGGCAGTCTGACCAAATGATCCAATCCCGTATGCTCCTGGTAGAGAAGAGATGTGCATTAACACACCACTTTGACGTTTTTTCATAATAGCACCTCATGTGTTTGTTATAAAACGTTGCGCAATCAAGGCGCAAACGTTTGCGTTAAGTTAAGTATAGCGCATTTTAAACACAAATGCAAGCGTTTTTAAAAAATTTTTTTGAATTATTTTAATCAACCAAAACTTGTTCCCACTGATATTTTATGAAATGAGCGAAAAATTTTTTAAAAATTTCCTGATTTAAGATAATTCATTCCAAACATCTGCTCTATTTTCTGAAAAATCGAGCTTAATTTACGCAATCGTTTCCCTAATATATTTTCAATTCAAGAAAAACAAATATTTTAAGTTCTTTCTTATATAAGGGCTTTAACAAATGTTTGAAACCTTAAAATTTTTTTAAAATTTTTTCTAAAAATACTTGCAACCGTTTTCCGTTTGTGCTATACTAGGCACATAAAAGAAAACGTTTGCGTTTTCTCATTAAATTATTTTTGTTATTCTTTAGGAGGAATACACTATGTCATCTAAATTCATGAAGAGCGCTGCTGTGCTCGGAACTGCTACTCTTGCTAGCTTGCTCTTGGTAGCTTGCGGAAGCAAATCTGCTGATAAAGCGGCTGATACTAGCTCTTCAGAAGCAAAAGAACTCACTTTCTATGTTGAAGACCAATATAAAGCCTTTGCTGAATCAGCTGCAAAAGCTTATGAAAAAGAAGCAGGTGTAAAAGTTACTATCAAAACAGGAGACCAAATGGGTGGTCTTGACAATCTTTCACTTGACAACCAATCTGGTAAAGCTGCTGATGTTATGATGGCTCCATACGACCGTGTAGGTAGCCTTGGTACTGACGGACAACTTTCTGAAGTTACTCTTGGTGACGGAGCGAAAACAGACGATAAAACAAAATCTCTTGTAACTGTTGGTGGTAAAGTGTATGGTGCTCCAGCCGTTATCGAATCACTCGTTTTGTACTACAATAAAGACTTACTTAAAGAAGCTCCAAAAACATTTGCTGATTTAGAAAACCTTGCTAAAGACAGCAAATACGCTTTCGCTGGTGAAGATGGTAAAACAACTGCCTTCCTTGCTGACTGGACAAACTTCTACTACTCATACGGACTTCTTGCTGGTAACGGTGCTTACGTATTCGGACAAAACGGTAAAGATCCTAAAGACATCGGACTTGCAAACGAAGGTGCCATTACAGCTATCAACTACGCTAAATCTTGGTACGAAAAATGGCCTAAAGGTATGCAAGATACTGAAGGAGCTCCAAACTTAATCCAAACTCAATTCCAAGAAGGTAAAACTGCTGCTATCATCGATGGTCCTTGGAAAGCTCAAGCATTCAAAGATGCTAAAGTAAACTACGGTGTTGCTACTATCCCAACTCTTCCAAACGGTAAAAACTACGAAACATTCGGTGGTGGTAAAGCTTGGATCATTCCATCAAGCACTAAGAACCTTGAAGCTGCTCAAAAATTTGTAGACTTCCTTGTATCAACTGAACAACAAAAAGCCTTCTACGATGCAACCAACGAAATTCCAGCTAACACAGAAGCTCGTACTTATGCTGAAGGTAAAAAAGATGAGTTGACAACAGCTGTTATCGAACAGTTCAAGAACGCTCAACCAATGCCAAACATCTCACAAATGTCAGCTGTTTGGGATCCAGCTAAAACAATGCTCTTTGAAGCTGTAAGTGGTAAAAAAGATGCGAAAACAGCTGCTAACGATGCTGTAACATTGATCAAAGAAACAATCAAACAAAAATTTGGTGAATAATTGATTTGTTCAAGGGGGGTGGAAGTAAAATCCCCCTTTGAATGTATAGATGCGTTTCTCATCAGATATGCGTATCTTGCGATTGAACCCGAGTTTTATCTCGCATCCTATGAAAGGAGTAATCATGGAAAAACAACAGCCTCGCAAAGCAGCCTTGCTGTCAATCATTCCTGGTTTAGGACAAATCTATAACAAACAAAAAGCTAAAGGATTTATTTTCCTTGGTGTTACTGTTTTATTTGTTCTGTATTTTCTAACACTTGCAAGCCCTGAATTGAGCAATTTGATCACACTTGGTGTGAAACCTGGTCGTGACAATTCACTTTTCATGCTGATTCGTGGTGCTTTTCACTCTATCTTTGTTGTCGTTTACTTGCTCTTTTATATCTTTAATATCAAAGATGCACATACGACTGCTAAACGTATCAACAACGGTATTCCTGTAGCTCATACCTTCAAGGATATGATTAAAGGTATTTATGAGAATGGATTCCCATACCTTTTGATTATCCCATCGTATGTAGCGATGACATTTGCGATTATCTTCCCAGTTATCGTAACCTTGATGATTGCCTTTACCAACTATGACTTCCAACACTTGCCACCAAACAAATTGTTGGACTGGGTTGGTTTGACGAACTTCACAAACATCTGGAGCTTGAGCACCTTCCGTTCAGCCTTTGGTTCTGTTCTTTCTTGGACCATTATCTGGGCCTTGGCTGCCTCTACCTTGCAGATTGTCATTGGTATCTTTACAGCAATCATTGCTAACCAACCATTTATCAAAGGAAAACGTATCTTCGGTGTTATTTTCCTTCTTCCTTGGGCAGTTCCAGCCTTCATCACTATCTTGACATTCTCAAATATGTTTAATGATAGTGTTGGTGCTATCAACACGCAAGTCTTGCCTCTTTTGTCTAAGGTCCTTCCTTTCCTAGATGGAGCTCTTATCCCTTGGAAAACAAATCCAACTTGGACTAAGGTTGCCTTGATTATGATGCAAGGTTGGCTAGGATTCCCATACATCTACGTTTTGACCTTGGGTATCTTGCAGTCTATTCCTAACGACCTCTACGAAGCGGCTTACATCGATGGTGCCAATGCTTGGCAAAAATTCCGCAACATCACTTTCCCTATGATCTTGGCTGTTGCAGCACCAACATTGATTAGCCAATACACCTTCAACTTTAACAACTTCTCTATCATGTACCTCTTTAATGGTGGAGGTCCTGGTACTGTCGGAGGCGGAGCCGGTTCAACTGATATCTTGATTTCATGGATTTACCGTTTGACAACAGGTACATCTCCTCAATACTCTATGGCGGCAGCTGTTACCTTGATTATCTCAATCATTGTCATCTCTATCTCTATGATCGCATTCAAGAAACTACACGCATTTGATATGGAGGACGTCTAAGATGAATAACTCAATCAAACTCAAACGTAGACTGACTCAAACCCTCACTTACCTCTACTTGATTGGCCTATCAATCGTGATTATCTATCCGCTTTTGATTACCATCATGTCAGCCTTTAAAACAGGTAACGTCGCAGCCTTTAAACTCGATACCAACATCGACTTTAATTTTGATAACTTTAAAGGACTCTTTACGGAAACTTTGTACGGTACTTGGTACCTTAATACTTTGATTATTGCCTTTATCACAATGGCTGTTCAAACAAGTATCATCGTACTTGCAGGTTACGCCTACAGTCGTTACAACTTCTTGGCTCGTAAGCAAAGTTTGGTCTTCTTCTTGATTATCCAAATGGTGCCAACCATGGCCGCTTTGACAGCCTTCTTCGTTATGGCGCTTATGTTGAACGCCCTTAACCATAGCTGGTTCCTCATCTTCCTCTACGTTGGTGGAGGTATTCCGATGAATGCTTGGCTCATGAAAGGTTACTTCGATACCGTGCCAATGTCTCTTGACGAATCTGCGAAACTAGATGGTGCGGGACACTTCCGTCGCTTCTGGCAAATTGTCCTTCCGCTCGTTCGCCCAATGGTAGCTGTACAAGCTCTCTGGGCCTTCATGGGACCTTTCGGGGACTACATCCTCTCTAGTTTCTTGCTTCGTGAGAAAGAATACTTTACTGTTGCCGTTGGTCTCCAAACCTTCGTTAGCAATGTGAAAAACATGAAGATTGCCTACTTCTCAGCAGGTGCTATCCTCATCGCCCTTCCAATCTGTATTCTCTTCTTCTTCCTACAAAAGAACTTTGTTTCAGGACTTACAAGTGGTGGCGACAAGGGATAATTTATCCCCGCCACCCTTTTTCATTTTATACTCTTCGAAAATCTCTTCAAACCACGTCAGCTTTATCTCCAACCTCAAAGCTGTGCTTTGAGCAACCTGCGGCTAGCTTCCTAGTTTGCTCTTTGATTTTCATTGAGTATTAGCGATTGTTACTGTAAATAATATTCTTGCAAAAAGCAATTTATCTACTAGACTTGAAATAAAGCACATTTCTCTATATAATAATACTCATATAGAAAACACTTTTAGAAAGATGCCTATGCTTCCATATCCATTCTCGTATTTCTCTAGTATCTGGGGATTTCGTAAGCCCCTTTCAAAACGTTTCGGACTCAACTGGTTTCAGCTTTTCTTTACGAGCATTTTCCTCATCAGTTTGTCTATGATTCCGATTGCCATTCAAAACAGTTCACAGGAAACGTATCCACTGGATACTTTTATCGATAATGTCTATACTCCACTGACAGATGAAGCCATCATGGACTTGTCAGAGAATGTACAAATCGTAGATGGAAAGCTGAACTACTCAGGTACGAAGAATCAGCAACCTTCTCTTCTGATTGGTTCAAGTCAAAGTAAGGAATTGCCAAAGGATCTGCAACTTCATTTTGATACGGAAGAACTCGTCATCAGCAAGGAAAGTAAAGAGCTGACTCGTATTCGCTATCATGCGATTCAGACAGAGAGTTTCCAAAGTAAGGAAGAGCTAACCCAGGCCATTTCTAAAGACTGGTACCAACAAAATCGGGTCTATATCAGTCTCTTTCTAGTTCTCGGTGCAAGCTTCCTCTTTGGATTGAATTTCTTCATTGTCTCTCTTGGAGCTAGTCTTCTCCTTTATATCACCAAAAAATCACGCCTCTTTTCATTTAGAACCTTTAAAGAGTGCTACCATTTTATCTTGAACTGTTTAGGATTACCAACTCTGATTACCCTTATTTTGGGACTTTTTGGTCAAAATATGACAACCCTGATCACTGTACAAAACATTCTTTTTGTTCTTTATCTGGTCACCATTTTTTACAAAACACATTTCCGTGATCCAGATTATCATAAATAGGAGATTTTTATGCCCGTTACGATTAAAGATGTGGCCAAGGCTGCAGGTGTCTCACCTTCAACCGTAACCCGCGTTATTCAAAACAAATCAACAATTAGTGATGAAACCAAAAAACGAGTTCGCAAGGCTATGAAGGAACTCAACTACCATCCCAATCTCAATGCTCGTAGTCTAGTTAGTAGCTATACTCAAGTTATCGGTTTGGTATTGCCTGACGACTCGGATGCCTTCTACCAAAATCCTTTCTTCCCATCTGTCCTACGAGGGATCGCCCAAGTCGCATCTGAGAACCACTATGCTATTCAAATTGCAACGGGGAAAGATGCAAAAGAGCGGCTCAAGGCTATTTCTCAGATGGTCTATGGTAAGCGTGTAGATGGTTTGATTTTCCTCTATGCACAAGAAGAGGATCCTTTGGTTAAACTAGTAGCCGATGAGCAATTTCCTTTCCTTATCTTAGGTAAATCTCTATCTCCCTTCATTCCGCTTGTCGATAATGACAATGTCCAGGCAGGTTTTGATGCAACAGAATATTTCATCAAAAAAGGGTGCAAGCGAATTGCCTTTATTGGAGGAACCAAAAAACTTTTCGTAACACAAGATCGTCTAATGGGTTATGAGTTAGCTCTTAAACAATACCAACTTCCTATTGATCCCAATCTGACCTACTTTGCGACCGAATTTCTTGAAGATAATGGTTATCGCTTTAGTAAACTTCTCTTCGAACATGATCCAAATATTGATGCTATTATTACTATTGATAGCCTTCTTGCTGCAGGGGTCTGTGATTACATTGCAAAACACCAACTGGATGTCCCTGTCCTCAGCTTTGACTCGGTCAACCCTAAACTGAACTTGGCAGCCTATGTGGATATCAATAGCTTGGAACTCGGGCGCGTTTCCTTTGAAACCATTCTCCAGATCATCAACGATGCTAAAAACAATAAACAGATTTGTTACCGCCAGTTGATTGCCCACAAAATTATCGAAAAATAAAGACCAGCCTTAAGGCTGGTCTTTTGAGTATTATTAATTGTCTGTTTCTACGAATCGTCCTAAGATGTGGACATTTTCGGATACAGAGACGAAAGCTGTCGGATCGACTTGTTTCATGATGTGTTTAAAATCATTAAACTCTGCTCGCGTGATAACCGTAATCAAGACTGCTTTTCTCTCATGATTATAGGTTCCTTCCGCATCGTGGATCATAGTAGCTCCGCGGTGCAATTTTTTATGGATTTTTTCGATTACCTTGTCAGGATTACTGGTCACAATCATGGCCTGCATGCGTTTTTGCTTGGTAAAGACCGCGTCTGTCACACGGCTCGATACAAAGATGGTAATCATAGAATAGAGGGCGTATTTCCAACCGAAGGTCAATCCAGCAATCAACATGATAGTCCCATTTACCAAGAAGGAAATACTGCCGACATTTTTCCCCGTTTTCTTGCGAATGGTGAGGCTGACAATATCTGTACCTCCACTGGAAATACTATTGCGCAAAGCAAAGCCGATTCCCAAGCCCATGACAACACCCCCAAAGAGAGCATTGATAATGGGATCCTCTGTCAGCGTCACAACGGGCACAAACTGGATAAAGAGGGAACTCATGGATACCGTGATAAAGGTAAAGACCGTAAACTTATGTCCAATCTGATACCAAGCCAAAATCATCAGTGGGATATTAATGGCATAAAAGGTCAGCGATATCGGAATGTAAAAACCAAACCAGTGATGACTCAAGGCAGAGATAATCTGTGCCAGACCCGTCGCACCACTCGAATAAACGTGTCCTGGTTGAAAAAAGAAATTGACCGCTACTGCTGACAGAAAGCCATAAACCAGAGAAGCCGAGATTTTCTCATCATATTTTTCCCGAGAGATACTTTGTAAAACTCGTAAGATTTTTATCTGATAAGCAAAGCGGCGCAGATAATAGCGCCACCGCTTAATTCGTTTTGCTTGTTTCATCTTCTTCTACTTGTAAGCTGAGTTCCTCTAGTTGTTTGAGAGCGACTGTTGATGGAGCTTGTGTCATTGGGTCGGTTGCCTTATTGTTCTTAGGAAAGGCAATCACTTCACGGATATTTTCTTCTCCTGCTAAGAGCATCACAAAACGGTCAAGACCAATAGCCAAACCACCGTGTGGTGGGAAACCATAGTCCATGGCTTCAAGAAGGAAGCCAAACTGGCCATTTGCTTCTTCAGCTGAGAAACCAAGAGCCTTAAACATGCGTTCTTGAAGGTCTTTTTGGTTGATACGAAGGCTACCACCACCAAGCTCATAACCGTTCAAGACAATATCGTAAGCAATGGCACGAACATTTGCCAAATTACCTTCTAATTCGTGAGCTGTTTCTTCCTGTGGAAGGGTAAATGGATGGTGAGCACTCATGTAACGACCTTCTTCTTCAGACCATTCAAACATTGGCCAATCAACCACCCAAAGGAAGTTAAATTTATCGTTATCAATCAAGCCAAGCTCTTTGGCAATACGGCCACGAAGGGCACCAAGGGTTGCATTGGCTACCTCCAGCGTATCCGCCACAAATAGAACCAAATCCTTATCTTCAAGACCAAGTGCCGCTGTCAATTCTGCTTGGATACCAGTCAAGAACTTGGCAACTGGTCCGTTTAATTCTCCATCAACAACCTTGACCCAAGCAAGACCTTTGGCACCATATTGTTTGGCTACTTCGGTCATCTTGTCGATGTCTTTACGTGAGTAGTTATCTGCAGCTCCTTTGACCACAATGGCTTTAACGGCAGGTGCTTCTGAGAAGACTTTAAAATCAACACCCTTGACAACTTCTGTCAAGTCCTGAAGCAACATGTCAAAACGGGTATCAGGTTTGTCAGAACCGTAAAGAGCCATCGCATCATCGTATTTCATACGAGGAAATGGAAGCGTCACGTCGATGCCTTTAGTTTCTTTCATTACGCGGGCAATCAAGCCTTCTGTGATATCTTGGATCTCTTGCTCAGTAAGGAAGGATGTTTCCAAGTCGACCTGAGTGAACTCAGGCTGACGATCACCACGCAAGTCCTCGTCACGGAAACATTTGACGATTTGGTAATAGCGGTCGAAACCAGCATTCATCAAGAGCTGTTTGGTAATCTGTGGGCTTTGAGGAAGAGCGTAGAAATGCCCTTTATTGACACGAGATGGTACCAAATAGTCACGCGCCCCTTCTGGCGTTGACTTCGAAAGGAATGGCGTCTCCACATCGATAAATTCCAACTCATCCAAGTAGTTACGGATAGAGTGGGTCACTTTAGCACGAAGTTTAAGATTTTCCAACATCTCTGGACGACGAAGGTCGAGGTAACGGTAACGCAAACGTGTATCGTCATTGGCCTCAATCCCATCTTTAATTTCAAAAGGTGTTGTTTTGGCTGTATTCAGCACAGTAAGAACTGTCACGTTCAACTCAACCGCACCTGTTGGCAACTTATCATTGGCTTGCTCACGCGCAACGACTTGACCAGTCACCTCGATAACAAATTCGCTACGAAGGCTTTCAGCTGTTGCCATAACCTCTGCAGAAACTTTTTCAGGGTTGATAACCAACTGCATGATCCCTTCACGGTCACGAAGGTCGATAAAAATCAAACCACCAAGGTCACGACGACGCCCAACCCATCCTTTCAAGGTAATTTCTTGTCCGATGTGTTCCTCACGAACACGACCAGCATACATACTACGTTTCATGTTTTCTCTCCTCTTTTATTCTGTTACTATTTTACCATAAAAGCGCAGGCTCTTCATGAAAATCAGCAGAAAAGTTTGATTGTCTTTAGAAATCAAAACAAACAGACAAAAAATCCGATGAAAACGTCATCGGATTCTCTGATTATGATTCTTAACCTTTTTTACGCTTTTCAGCAATCTCAGCTGCCTTTTTAGGTAGAACAATCTCCGTTGCATAAGCCGAAGCAAAACGCAAGACACCTGCAATAGGCGCAAAGACAACTGCTAGATAGTTGTAAAAGAAGTCGCCTTTAAAGGCATAGGCAAGTGCCCCGATGATAAAGAAAAGAACGACCGCCTGCATCACTGCTAATAAAATTACTCGTTTCATGTGACCTCCTGACTCTATTATAGCATGAGTATCATCAAAAAGCCGATTAAATTATTCAAAGCGTGTAAAGAAATGCTATAAAGAAGACCTTTTCGACTCACATAAGCCAGACCCAAACTCAATCCCAGACTGGCATAAACTAAAAACTGTTGCAAAGTTCCTGGAAAATGAATCAAGGCAAAAAGCACACTCGATACGAGGAGAAACAGAGCTGTCTGTTTGCTGTTGTTCTGTTTAGGAAAGAGATAGCGCGCTAACATCCCTCTAAAAATGAGTTCTTCTGTCAGAGGAGCAAAGACCACCACCATAAAGAAACCAAAGACAGGCTGAGCCAATGTCAATTGTGATACGATTTGTTGATTGACCGACGGATCATCTGGCAAAAAGAACTGGGCTGTAATCGCCACTAGCAAAACCAGTGTTGGCAACCAGATATAACGATTAAAAGCCGTCGTCTGGATGCTAACTTTTTCTGTCTGATACCACTTGTAAACTCCATAAACATAGGCCCCTGACAGGGCGATATAGAGTGGCAAAACTCCAAAGATTGAAGCCCCTAGTCCAAGAGCTGATAAAGCCATACTCTGAACCAGACCATAGCCAAAGAAAAAGGATACAACAGCTAGAAGAAACCAGCCAAGATTTTTAAGTAATTTCATAAAAGACTCCTATTTGAAATAGCGTTTTACCATAGGTAACTGCATTACATTGATGTAAATATGGATAGTTCCTACGAGCAAGAAAGCTAGTAACTGAATCTCTCCTGTCAATAAAGAAAAGAGATCAATCAGAAAGTAGAGACCTGGCAAAACATACTGATTTAATTGGAATAAAACCCGAAAACTCTGTTCCAAATTAGCCTGACGCTCCCCTTCATCATAAGAATTTATATAGTCCAAAACATCCTTTGGTGTAGAGAAGAATTCCAAATCAAACTGACGAACGATTGCAATTGTTTTATAGAGATATTTTTGAGCACTGAAAACCATCGCTAATGCTAAAAAAGAAAGATATAATGTTAGATAGCTTACATTCAGTACAATTACTTCACTTCCTGAAATGAAGAGAGACAATAAAATCGCTACGCCTGTTATATTAAAAGCGATGGTTCCAAACTCAAGATTACGATACATTTGCACATAATAGGTTTCATTCAGATCATCATCCATTTCCTCTTGATACAAGGAGTGAAACTTTCTACTTTTCTTTAAGAAATTGAAAGTCAAAAGAATGCTAATAAAACCTAACAGTAAACAAATAGCTGATATCCATGGTATCAAGACCTTTACATCTAAAATAGTTCCATGGGATTCTGCACGTGTCTTAAACATCCCTGCAAAACTGCCCAAGAAACCTCCCAAGACAACAGCCGCTAAAAATAACAATCCACGTTTCTTTTTCATATTCATCCTCTTTCTAAACTAAGCCAAGCCAACCAACCAGTGACCAAACGCTTTGCCTGATTCAAAAATAGATGTCAATCCCTCTGAACCAAGTGATACTAAAATCAAACAGACAGCAAACAAGAGAATAGCTTGGTTTCTCGCTTTTTTTGCTCCATCTCCCAAGGGTTCATTGCCAAGCCAACCTGCTAGATATGCATAGAGAGTTACTGTTATAATCCCAATCTCTGTCGAAGAGAGAAACAGCAAGACTGTCACCAAACGAACGATATTGGCTTGAATGTTAAAATAATTGCCTAAACCTGCACAAACACCTGCAAGTTCTTTGTGTTCAGTATCTACTTGAAAATCTGCTAAAAACTTTTTCATATTCATTCTCCTTTTTCACTTGCTAGATTTTTGGTTTTCTTTTCAATCCATTCAACTACTGGGATGAGAGCAAAGTAGGCCCAAACAAATTGGTCACTTTGATACGGATTAAACCAGCCTAGGTCCATCCCAATCAGTAGAAACACACTGACTAATAGAGCTATGGCAACTACATAATAGATTACTTTATACTTGTTCATCATTTTTCTCCTTCTTCTTTAACCAATTGAAAATGGACAAGAGGACTAAATTAATCCAAAACAAATACTTACTTTCAACAAAATAAAACCAACCGAATAATGTTCCAATCATAGCGAAAGCATTCACAATAAAGGCAAAAACACTCATATAATAAATCACTTTATACTTGTTCATCACTCGTCCTCCTCCAAGCGAAATACCGATTCGACTGTTTCGTTGAAAATTTGAGATATTTTCAGGGCAATGACAATGGACGGGGTGTACTCATCCCGTTCTAGTAGGCTAATGGTCTGTCTGGAAACCCCTGCTAACTTGGCCAGTTCGGTCTGATTGAGACCATCGCGAGCCCGAAGCTCTTTTAAACGATTTTTAAGCATTCCTTTCTCCTTCACTCTTAACTTGCTTATATTGTAACACATCTTTTTCTTTTTGACAACAATATTTGTCAAAAAGTTTATGATTTTTGTCATTTTGCAAAAGAAAAAGGTCAGGAGTAGGTTCCTGACCAGTTTTTCTACTATTAAAAGCCTAATTTTTCAAAGATTTCTGAGAAATTTTGATTGATAGCATCAAGTGACACTTGCACTTCTTCTCGAGTTTGGTTATTTTTAACCGTCACTTGTCCGCTTTCAACTTCACTCTCGCCTAGAGTAATGAGAGTCTTAGCCGCAAAGACATCGGCGGACTTGAACTGAGCTTTGAGTTTACGGTTAAGGTAATCACGCTCTGCTTTGAATCCTTGTTGGCGAAGGGCTTGTACTAATTCCAAGGCCTTAACATTTGCTCCTTCACCCAAGACTGCGATATAAACATCTAGAGCGTTTTCGATAGGGAGGGCCACACCTTGCTTTTCAAGGATAAGAAGCAGGCGCTCTACACCAAGGCCAAATCCAAATCCAGCAGTTTCAGGACCACCAAAGTAAGCAACCAAGCCATCGTAGCGACCACCCGCACAGACAGTCAAGTCATTGCCCTCAATCTCAGTGATAAACTCGAAAATGGTGTGGTTATAGTAGTCCAGACCGCGCACCATATTGGTATCGATGATATAGTCTACACCCAGATTTTCCAACATCTGACGCACGGCATCAAAATGAGCTTGGCTTTCTTCATCAAGGAAATCCAAGATAGACGGTGCATTTTCTACTGCCACCTTGTCTTCTTTCTCCTTAGAGTCCAAGACACGGAGAGGATTTTCCTCCAAACGACGTTGGCTATCCTTAGACAAGGTTTCCTTGAGCGGTGTCAAATAGTCGATCAAAGCCTGACGATAGGCAGCACGGCTCTCAGGATTTCCAAGTGTGTTGAGATGCAATTTGACACCTTGGATGCCGATTTCTTTCAAGAAATGAGCCGCCATAGCGATGGTTTCCACATCGGTAGCTGGATTACTAGAGCCAAAGCACTCGACACCAATCTGGTGGAACTGGCGCAAACGACCTGCTTGTGGACGCTCATAACGGAACATAGGGCCCATGTAATAGAACTTACTTGGCTTTTGCACTTCTGGGGCGAAGAGTTTATTTTCCACATAAGAGCGGACAACGGGCGCAGTTCCTTCTGGACGAAGAGTGATATGGCGGTCTCCCTTATCGTAAAAGTCGTACATTTCCTTGGTTACGATATCAGTTGTGTCCCCGACAGAACGGCTGATGACCTCGTAATGCTCAAAAATAGGCGTACGCACTTCCGCATAGTTATAGCGCTTGAAAATTTCACGGGCAAAGCCCTCAACGTACTGCCACTTGGCAGACTCAGCAGGTAAAATATCCTGCGTTCCTTTTGGTTTTTGTAATTTCATAGGGAATCCTCTTTAAACTTAATAGTCTTATTTTACCATAAATGGAGGGATTAAAACAGTATGAATAAAATTAGGATTCAAATATCATTTTTGAGATTAATAACTGTCAAAAGAATAGCTAGCAAGGAAAGACCAACAAATAGCATCCAAGTCAACTGTATATTCCATACAGCTATAAGTGAAAAACAAGCTGTTCCCACAGGTATGGATAAGGTAAACAATAAACCTAAAAAATTACTGGTACGAGCTAGAACATCTGGAGCTAGATTTTTCATGAGCATGGCACTAATCTTTGGTTGAACTTTACCAGACACATACAGAGTTGAAAAGAGAAATAGTAAACCAAGTACGACTTGATTGAATACATTAGCTAGACCAATTAGACCGAGTCCTACGGTCGCCCACATCATCAATCTAGGCAAAGACTGCTTCCCAAAATAATCATTGCCCGTAAGGCTACTGATGATGATTGCTACTAAAACACAGACTTGATTGATAAATAGTGCCTCTGTGTAAGAAAAATTCAAGAGAGAATGGCTCAAAAAGAAGATGTTATAGATGCTTCCTAAAGCCCCACCCAAGGCATTAATAAGCAAGACAGCAAAGATCATGAAACCAAAGTTTTTCTGTCCACCTTTAAGAAAAACGAGACGTAAATTTCGGTAAATTGTTAGGAACTGGTCTTTGATAGAAAGCTTCTCATTTTTTAGGGTTTCACCATCAGCAGATGACATTGACAGACTCAATTTGCTTTTTCCTAAAAAGAGAATAAAGGCTGATACTAGGAAAAAGCAGGCATTGATTCCCGCAACAAGGGAAAAATTGTTGACCGATAGACCTAAGAGCCAAACTCCAAAAGCTTGACCACCAATAGCTGAAATATATGTGATAAACTGGGAAAAAGAATAAGCTTCCATCAGATCTTGTTCAGCTACTTTTTCCTTGATGAGAGGCATGCGCAAACCACCAGCAAAATCACTGATTACATCGCTAATGACATTGATCAAACACAGACTAGAAAAAGCAAAGAGACTAGCTTGCTGAACAACTAAAGCTGCTAGAAAAAATAAAACTGCCTGAAACAAACCGCTATAGGTCATCCATTTGACCTTGTCCCTCGTGTAATCTGCCCGAATCCCTACAAAAACTGTAAAGAGAGTCGGAAGAATCATGACAATATTTGCTACAGCAACAGCAAAAGAGGCTTGTGGCAAGGTCGATGCATAGACGATAAATACCAGGTTAAAAATCGAAGCACCAAAAGCATTGAAGAATCGTGATAAAGTCAAAATTCTATAAGCTGGATTTCTAAACAATAGTTTCATAGATAATCTCCCTTCTTGTTCGAATACTCAATGAAAATCAAAGAGCAAACTAGGAAGCTAGCTGCAGGCTGCTCAAAACAGTGTTTTGAGGTTGTGGATAGAACTGACGAAGTCAGTAACCATACCTACGGCAAGGTGAAGCTGACATGGTTTGAAGAGATTCTCGAAGAGTATAAGTTCTATATGAAGTATGACTACAGTATAGCACTTATGAATTAGCGAGAAATTTTTTTGAATATATGCAACAAACAAAAAACGATAGAACTTCTTTAATGACCTGAAAGAGGTCTAAAGTTCTATCGCTTCAAATTTCAAATCATTTTCTTAACTTGCAGATATTCAACAATCTGTCGTTTTTCTATAGTAATCAGCAGATTTGTTACAGCCTAGCATCTCAAAAATATGGACAGCATCTTCCATCTTTTTTTGTCCTTCCTTGACTCTGCCTTGCTTGCTATCAAGAAGACCTTCAGCCCACAAATAGACTATCCTGAAATAGGTCTCATTTTCCTTGTAGAAATGCTCTTCGATGACACGTTTAAAATAATAGGCATTGGTAAATTCTTCACACTCAATGCTAGCTAAAAAACCATTCAATAGCATGGTGTGAAAAAGGTTTCGGTTTCCCTTCGTCTCCATTAGAAAATCAGATTTTCGGACCATTTCTCGTACATATCTAGTAAAAAGAGGAACAGATAAAAGTGGGGAACTAACTGAGAACAAATTGAGTTCATAGTTCCCCCAAATCTCGGTCGAAAACAGGTAATCATGAAGGACTTCCCCTTCCTCTCTTGTTAACTCTACCGTTTCATCCATGCTCTTCATATAAGACTTGATCATAATGGCATTTAGAATATGTTTCTGTTTGTTGTGAGAATTGGCATGATTTTGATACTCCTTACGATACAAGTCCTCGAGAGGTGCTATGTTCTTTGGATCCAAGATATCTGTGATTTCTTTTCTCAACTCAGAATCTGTATCATACTGAAAACCTCTCGCCAGAAAGAGGATTTCCTCCACACTCGCAGATATATTTTCTAGGGCAAATAGAAACTTTTCCATCGAAAGCTCACTCTGACCTGTTTCAAATCGGGACAACATGGACGGCGAAAATTGTCCCCCAGTTGCTTGTCTCAGCGAGATATTTCTTGACTCTCGTAATTGTCTAAAGACTTTTCCAATCTGCTCCATCGCCTTCCCCTTGATTCCGTATTTTCTTCATTTTATCATATTTTTCAGAAAATTCATCAAAAACTTGCTAAATTGTCAGAATTATGAGAAAATAGAGGATATTTATCACGTGGAGGGACTGTTATGAGAGACGATATCAAAATCAATGACCGCGCTTTGGCCTTACAAGACCAAATTATCGAAAAACTAGAGAAGGTTTTTGATACAGATGTGGAATTGGATGTGTACAATTTGGGCTTGATTTATGAAATCAATCTGGACGAAACAGGTCTCTGCAAGATTGTCATGACTTTCACGGATACTGCCTGCGATTGTGCCGAAAGTTTGCCTATCGAAATCGTGGCAGGTCTCAAACAAATCGAGGGTATCGAAGATGTCAAGGTTGAAGTCACTTGGTCACCCGCTTGGAAGATTACACGAATTAGTCGCTACGGCCGTATTGCCCTAGGACTGCCACCTCGTTAATCAGGCAAATCACTTTTTAAGATGAAAAGAAGCAAGCCGAAATGGCTTGCTTTTTGAGTTTATTTTTTACCTGACTTATCCATATTCCAGAAGTCTGTCACGGCTCCGCGAGAAGCGGATGATACGATGTGGGCATATTTACCGAGGACACCACGGCTGTAAAGTGGTGGCAAGGTTGTTTCTGCCTTGCGTTTTTCAAGTTCTTCTTCGGATACGGCCATGGAAATTTCTTTGGTATCTTGGTCAACCGTAACGATATCACCTGTACGAAGGTAGGCAATCGGTCCACCATCCTGAGCTTCAGGAGCGATATGTCCAACAACCAGACCATAAGTACCACCAGAGAAACGGCCATCCGTCAAGAGGGCAACCTTGTCTCCCTGACCTTTACCAACGATCATGGATGAAAGTGACAGCATCTCAGGCATACCTGGACCACCCTTAGGTCCAACGAAACGAACAACGACAACATCGCCATCAACGATTTCATCTGTCAGAACGGCCTGAATCGCATCTTCTTCTGAGTCAAAGACCTTAGCTGGTCCAACGTGGCGACGCACTTTCACACCTGATACCTTGGCAACCGCACCATCAGGAGCAAGGTTCCCGTTCAAGATGATAAGCGGACCATCTGCACGTTTTGGATTTTCAAGTGGCATAATGACCTTTTGACCTGGAGTGAGGTCTGCAAAGTCAGCCAAGTTTTCAGCGACTGTCTTACCAGTACATGTGATACGGTCTCCGTGAAGGAATCCATTTGCCAGCAAGTACTTCATAACCGCAGGGACACCACCAACTTCGTAGAGGTCTTGGAAGACATACTGACCAGATGGTTTCAAGTCAGCCAAGTGAGGTACACGTTCTTGGATCGTATTGAAGTCCTCAAGTGACAAGTCAACATTTGCGGCATGGGCAATGGCAAGCAAGTGAAGGGTAGCATTTGTAGAACCACCAAGAGCCATGGTTACAGTGATGGCATCTTCAAATGCTTCACGAGTCAAGATATCTGATGGTTTGAGACCAAGCTCCAACATCTTAACAACAGCACGTCCTGCTGCTTCGATGTCTTCTTTTTTGTCAGCTGATTCAGCTGGGTGAGAGGATGATCCTGGCAAACTCATCCCTAGAACTTCGATAGCAGTCGCCATGGTGTTAGCTGTATACATACCACCACAGCCACCAGGGCCAGGACAGGCATTACATTCAAGACGTTTCACGTCCTCAGCTGTCATGTCACCATGGTTCCATTTTCCGATTCCCTCAAAAACAGAAACCAAGTCAATGTCTTTGCCATCAAGATTACCCGGTGCAATGGTCCCACCATAGGCGAAAATAGCCGGGATATCCATATTAGCAATAGCAATCATAGAACCAGGCATGTTCTTGTCACAACCACCGATGGCAACGAAGGCATCGACGTTGTGACCACCCATCGCCGCCTCGATGGAGTCTGCGATGATGTCACGAGATGTTAGGGAGAAGCGCATACCAGGCGTTCCCATGGCAATCCCGTCCGCTACGGTAATGGTACCAAACTGAACAGGCCAAGCACCTGCCGATTTGACACCTTCTTTCGCCAATTTCCCAAAATCATGCAAGTGAATGTTACATGGTGTATTTTCCGCCCAAGTCGAAATTACCCCCACAATCGGTGTTTCAAAGTCCTTATCTGTCATACCAGTCGCACGAAGCATAGCACGGTTTGGTGATTTAACCATGCTGTCATAAATGCTACTGCGGTGACGTTTATCTAATTCAGTCATCTTATCCCTCCCGTTTCAGTTTTTACTATTATAGCACATTTTAAAGGCAATGAACAGAAGAAAATTCTTGAATTTTCAGAAAATTCCGACCAACAACTTCTAATTTTTTCATCTTTTTTTGTCAAGTAACTTTACTTTACAAAAAAATTGTGTTATCCTAGTATGGTTGATGAAAATCACTAGATTGAATCGAATTTAAATACCTAAAGGAGAAATCAAAATGGCAGTACCTGCACGTCGCACTTCAAAAGCGAAGAAAAACAAACGTCGTACACACTACAAAGTAACAGCTCCATCTGTAAACTTTGACGAAACTACTGGAGATTACTCACGTTCTCACCGTGTATCACTTAAAGGATACTACAAAGGACGTAAGATCGCTAAAGCTGCATCAGCTGAATAATAGAAGGGAGATACCATGCGCGTAAATATTACACTTGAACACAAAGAATCTGGTGAACGCTTGTACCTTACTTCTAAAAACAAACGTAACACTCCAGACCGTCTTCAATTGAAGAAATACTCACCAAAACTTCGCAAACACGTTGTGTTTACAGAAGTTAAATAAGCATTCAATACAGAAGAAAAACGCTAATTCAAGCGTTTTTTCTTTTTGTTAATTTCAGTACATTGCAACACAAATCATTAGAATCACTACTTTTTTCACTACCTTTTTCTTAATTCCTGCCTTAATCAAAAGATATTTCATCATAAATCTAAAGCAAACTAAAGTCAGATTATAATTCTTGTTCCATATTTCAAAATAGATGATATAATAATACTGTAATCTAGGGAAAGAGAGACGGATTTAAAATGGATATTTTTAATACTGTTATTACTTCAGTTATCACATCAGGTATCATTGGTGTCTTTATATCAGAGTATTACCAAAGAAAAACTTTGGTCAAGAAAATGAAGAGGGATTTCGTTATTGAACTCTTTGGCAACAGGTTCATGTTAAAAGAAAATTACTATGGCGAAGCAACTGAATTAAATAGAACGTTAGGAAAAATTCCAATCATATTTTCGGATAATAATCAAGTTATTGAGTGTTACGATTGCTTCCTTTCTGTTACAAATGATCAGAATTTTTTAAGACTAATTAAGGCTATGTGTAAAGATAAAAATGTGAAGATTGATATTTCAAATTGGGATGATACAATGATTACGAGAACACTTTCGGTGGAAAGATAGTAATAAGCTTTTGAAAAAACAAAAGCAAAATATTTGATTAAATAAAGAATAGGAAAATACCAAATGAGCATGAACTCTATGAAACTTTCTCCGACTAAACAATTATTAATCATCGGAAATGGATTTGACAAACATTTAGGCTTGAAATCCTTGTATGTCGAATATTACCTTTCTTTAACAGAGAATGAACGGAAAAATAACATTTTCACGTATTTAGCATCAAATAAAAACTATAATTGGGCTGACGTTGAATCCTTATTACTAAAATGCCTAATAATTATTAAAAAACTAGACGCTCAGACCGTAAAAAATTATATTTCAGCTTATAAAAGTGATTCTAAAGAACAGATCTTATCTTTATTAGTTTCATCCAACAAATCACAAAAAGTTATGACGATTTTAGAAGAAAAAGAACTAATAAAAAGAGTATTAAAATTCTTCTTTTTATCATCACTTATATTTCCAGATTCCCTTTTAGAATTCTGTAAAGAACCTAATCATATTTTTCAAAAAAAACTAATGGACCTGATGATGGATCAAGTTAAAAATTTTGAATCAGGTTTTAAGGACTACCTCACAAATGAAATTAAAAACTTCCCCGAAGTAACTTATAATATTAAATCTAAAAAATTTATAGATAAATTAATAAAATCTGGAGTTTATAATACTAATGAATATTGTAACTTCATCCTGTCATTCAATTACACTCATCTCCCTAATAGTACTGACTTCTTTAACTCCAGAGGAGGTAATAATGTTCATGGAACATTATTAGATAATATAATTTTAGGGATAGATCATCATGACTATCAAGAATTTATGGAGTTCACTAAAACATTCCGTATTATGACGGAACTCCCACAAGAACCTTTAAAAATTTATGATAATTCTATAGATATCATTAAATTTTACGGACATTCATTAGGTGAAGCCGATTACTCTTATTTCGTTTCAATATTCGATGCCTTTAATATATATAATTCTGATATAGTACTAAAGTTTTATTATGACGACTTCGATTGTCGCTCCCATAAAAAAGAACAAGTTGAAAGAGTTTATAAACTTATCAATCACTATGGAGAAACTTTTGATAATAAAGATCATGGGCAAAATCTACTTCATAAGCTAGTGCTAGAAAAAAGAATTTATGTATTGAAGATGGAAGATGATGTTTGTTATAGTTAGAGTACCACTTAAAGTTATATAAAATGCACCTATTAGAACATTTGTGATCAAAGAATTTCTTCATTTGCTGAATGTATTCATAAAGATATTGCATTTGTTTTAAAATAATTTGAATTAAAGGAAAAGATAATGAGAGTTAAAAACATTAGTTGCAATTTTTTTAATAAAGATTTGAGTATAGAATTTAATGATAGTTCAAATGACGAAAGTAACACCTATTTCTAAATATATTAAACAACCCGTGATTCGAGAGAATCACGGGTCTGACTATTGATATTACAGAGAGGGCTTAATCAAAGACTTGCTTTCGTAGTCAAGATACTATAATTTTGTTCACTTAATATTTGATTACAAACATCTCGCATTTGTGGCAGGTTTCGACTAGCGAATTTTTCCTATTTTCACTGGTCGGTTCAGGCATCGTCGTCATCAATCTCCTCTTTGCTCTCTGGCTTGGGAAAAAATATTCCGTCTGGCTTGCCCATAATCATTAACAAAAGTTCCTTGCAATTTCATTTTGCAGGAAATTTTTTTATCCTCCTTCACAGTTAAGAAGTGTTCTATAGTTTTTTAAGACAAAGCAAAAAGCCCACTGTTGTAGGCTTTCTGTAAGATATATCTTAAAATTAAAGCATTTTGTTGTAGAATAGATTTAGTATAAATTACACTTTGTTATGCTTTATAAATGTTGATTCTGTAGTATTTTTAAAATTTACATATTAAATAAAATAGATTAAACTTTACTCCAAGGTGGACAAAAAGGAGTACAAATTTCATGGTGATGAGTTCAGTAGGCAAGTAAGAAGTACCGTTTAGGTGCTTTTTATTTTACACTAACTATCTTGGCTTAATTCAAGTATTTCCATCACCTTATGAACAATCATCTTATGCTGTGGGTGTTTCTGAATCTTCAATAACAGTTCTATCATCTCTGTATCTTGTGGCACAGAATAAGGTAAGAAAAAATCACTCAATGGAACTTCCAAAGCATCAACAATCTTCACAAAAGTTTCCAAAGAGATATTTCTGTGATTATTCTCTATCTGACTGATATAAGGAACGCTAAGATTTGTTCTTTCTGCTAGTTCTTGCTGTGTAATCTTCTTTGAAGCTCGTAAGTCTCTTATCTGATTACTTATATTTTCTAATATATCATCCATTCCTTGACCCTCTATGTTAAATCTACTATCTATCTTATAGATTAAACAATCAGGTTTACATTCTCTATAGTTTAATCTTTAATAGAAATATATTCTATTGTTAAAGTTTGTGTGATATAATTATAACTATTAGGAAATATTTCTTCTATTTCATTAAATAAAGTTAAACACCAGGAGGTTACACATGCTTAACAAGCTCAAGAAAAAGAGCAAGAACAAGCTTCATCTCACACTACAACTATCCCTACACAATCGTCGACAACTGCTCCAAAATCAAATTTAAGACCATTCAAAAACTGTACGGAAGCACGAAAAGCAGGCCGTGTAAATATACCTGCTAGTGACCCACAATACGGTCCATGGTTAGATAGAGACAAAGACGGATACGGATGTGATGAATAGTAAAAAAGTTCTTATTCTACTGTCACTACTACTTATTGTCATTGTCACATTCACAGTATACTTAACTACTCTGCCACAAACAGACTACCAGATAGCTGTAAACAGCCTCCAAAAGATAAGTTTAGAGGCTGTAGAACAGAAAATACAACATCAAGAAAGCTTTTACCTATACACAGGGAGAGAAAGTTGTCCATACTGTCAAGAATTTGCTCCAAAGCTAGCAAGAGCAGTAGATAAAACTAAAACAACTGTGTATTACTTAGATAGTGAGCATATAGACAAGACTAGTTGGAATAACTTCAAAATAACCGTTGGATTCAAAACGATACCCAATCTCACTTACTTCACAAATGGTACAACATATGACCGATTACTGAATGCAAGTCAAGCTAGTGTTGAAGTGATTGAATCATTTATAAGGAAGGAATAGATAATGACCCAAGAAAAAATTTCTAAATATATTGTAGGCTTTCTAGTGATATTTACTTTATTATTTGGATTATTTGCTTATATTGCAATAAGCTATGGTAATCAACAATATGTTAAAGATACGGAACGTGTTACTAAGCTAGTTGAAGCACTAGAAAATAACACAACAAATATAAAACAAAATATAACGTTAGAGGAAGCTTTGAAGCTTGTTTCTGATGATAGTGAATTGTCATCTGTTAAAAAGGAAATTAAACACCTAGAAGACACATACAAAAACGATAACGAGTACAAAATTAGTAGTTTGTCTAACCGTGTAAACGAAGTGGAATTGAAACTTAATAAACAAATCGAAAAGATTAAAGAAGAAAAAGAGCGACAAGAACAAGAAGAACGAGAAAAACAGAAAAAATTGAAAGAGGAAGCAGAGAAAAAATCTAAAGAATCTGAGAAAAAATCTAATGAAGAAAATAGAAAAGTAGATTTAGATGCTTTCTATAATGCAATTCAAGAAGGTGTAGATAAAGTAAATACGCAATTAGGAGCAAATATGCTTGAAATGGAAAAAACATCTGTAACACCTGGCATCAAAATCATTCTCACAGAAAATAATGCTTCGTATTCAAACAAAGAACTTAGAGCAATTATCAGTGCATTAAACAAATCTTTATATAAAATTGCCAAATCCCACGGAGTAAATAGCCCTAGATTCTATTACACTCTCAGTGGAGAAGAAGTCGCTGTGAATCGTTATGTAATGGCACCTGATGAAGTTAAGTTTTCTGGAATATTAAAATAGGAGAGTACTAATGAACATAGGGAAAATAATTAAAATAACTGAAGACAAACTTTATATAGGATATGAAGATGGAAGCTTAAAGGAAATCAATATCGAGTCTTGTGACTTTGAACCTAAATTAGGTGACAAAGTAGAAGTTTATGAAGGGTTTGTTATGAAAGTTGACAATAGTAACACAGGTACCAGTGTAGATAAAAATACAAAGCCCCGAAAAGCAATAGCCATAGTATCAATAATCACACTACTACTTGTGATTATTATTATTAGTTTTGTAAGCGTTAAAGAACAGATTTCGAACAAGCAGACTACTTCAAGTTCTACCTCTAAAATTTCATCATCATCCGAGAAAAGTAGCACTAGTTCCTCGTCTTCTTCTAAAGATAATTCCTCTAGTTCTCTCACCACTTCGTCTTCTTCATCAAAAACTAAAATTTCTATAGATAGTGATAAAGCAAATTATAGTGAAGTAGATTATAGCAAATGGAATCATGATGAAATAGCTGTAAATACTAAAGTAAAAGTCTATGGCAAAGTTTTACAAGCTATGGAGGATGGTAAATCATATACCCTACGAGTAGCTATTAATGATGAGTATGATAAAATCATCTTAGTTTCTATCCCTGCCGAATACAATAATAGAGTTATAGCTGAAGATGACCATATAACATTGTACGGGTTGGTTAAAGGAAGACAAAGTTATGAAACGGTCTTTAAATCTACAAAAACACTGCCATACATGGTAGCCTATATGTACGAAAACTAATACTACATGAAAAAGAAAACACATAACAAAATCATTCACGTTTCAGATACACATGTAATCATTCAACTCCACACAAATGATACGCTAAATGTTCCTATCGATGAATTAACTTTTCATCCTAGAGTAAACGACATTGTTGAAGTTTACAAAAATCAGAATCACGTAGTAATTTGTCCTCTACCACCAAGCAATAAACTTTGGATTCTCATAACCTCTATTACACTTCTGATTCTTATAATTATAGGAACTACTTTTTTCTTCTTTAGACATCCAAATAAGAATATAGAAACAGTAGATAGTCAATCTTCACAACAAATTTCCTCTACTACTTCTAGTTCCTCTGCATCATCAAGCTCTTCTTCCAGCACATCCACTACAAGCTCAGCTGAAAATAATATCATAGACACGACAGCAGAAAATCTTCGAGATATGGAAAATGATGGAACATTAAAGACTGGACAACTCTATCGTTTTACTGCTGAATTGTTTCATCAAAAAGATTGGGCAGATTATTACGGCCATTTTAGCTACTTAAATAAATACTATAACATAAAGGTCAAGGCATCCAATGCCTCAATTGCGGGTATAGAAATTCATATTAATAAAAATCTAACCGATGGATGGAAAGAAGGACAACTAGTTACTTTCACAGTAAAAATTGTTGAAGACTCTGAGAAATTTCAATATTGGCTTGTTATAGAGGCAACGCCATACACAGAACCATCAACTCAAAAAGAGAAATCAGTTTCTGGGCTACAAGAAATTGACGCTCAAGCTATTCTCGATGGAGACTTCTCCACCATAGCTGGGACTTGGAGAAATGAAAATGGGCAAGAGTTTAAGTTTAATAAAAATGGTTTAGTAAGTAATGGAGATATTGAGAAAATGAGCATAGGTAACGATGGAAGTATTAACTTTAGCATTCGTTCAGGTACTACAGGATATGGTATGAGTATTTATCCAATTGGTCTAGCTATAAAGTGGGTTGATTCTGATTTAAGCAAAAATAGACTTATAGCAGGGCAAGGAATCCCTACAACAAATAAGTCTGTCTTTTATAAAACAGACTAAATCAAAATAGACGCTACTTAGGAAATCTACCTGATTAACTGAGAATCCCTGCAATTACTCATTGCAGGGATTTTGTATATCCGTTATATCACATGAACCTCCTTCAGAAAAATCCACACTACTAACATATTTTTGATATAGAGAGTTAATCGCTGAATAGCAAAATTCACATACATCCAGTACCATTCTATTTTTTAATCGACCCTTAGAAATCTCATTATCACGCGCATTACTAACCACAAACACAAAAAGATAAATTGATACTATTGTACAGTAAAAACTGATAGCTAAATCAAGTCAATATTACAAAAATATGGAACTCTATAATGTAAAACCTCTTTAAATAGCTAGTTTTATTCTCTAATTTATCTCATAAGCATACGCCTTTATGCCGTGAAAGCAAATTGACAGTAAGTAGGCACAAAGTACGCTAAGAACGTCTCAGACGAAAGGCTTTAGTTTTTCGGATGGACAGTTCATTTGTACGAGAGTGCCTTGTTTCTTGCTGTCAATTAGACCATGGAATAAATTAGGCGTATTTGGTACTTAACAAAGCGTTTCACTCCTTTGCCTTCGCTTATGACGGGATAGTCGTTCACACTTTGTAGTAATGTAGCAAGACATTTCTCTACTTACCCTTATTATATAATTCTAACTATTTTTACAAGAATAATACTACAATACTACAAAAGGAGTAAATAACTAGTGTTATTACCACCTTTGCCTGTAGTTACTCTGTAGTTACTTTACGCACATAAACACGTGTTGGACTACATATACTACAAGGTCGCTTATTCTGCACAGCTATAAAATCCTCACGATGGTCCAGTACATCACGAATTTTTGAAGCATGTTTGCTATTTCGTCTGCTACCTGTTTTTTCATCAAACAGTATGTAAGCTAGTTCACTTGTGTAAGTTTTAGTAACTAAGTTTTCCCCAGTTGCCTTACAATACTCACTTGTTTCTTTCTCATACCCTTTCCAGATATTATAGTATTTCTTTCTTTCAGATAAGTTATAGCGATTCCAAGCATCAGGTGCAGGAAATTTATCCAAGAACTCATTTATTAACTCCCTTTCCATATCTTCTTCTTTGAAATCAAATTGTATCTCTTCCAATTTTTCTGAAGTCGTTCTACTTGGAAACATAATTTCATTTGTTTCAAATAGTATTTTAGCTTCAGCAAGAACTTGTAAGAAGTAATTGTCAGAAACATCCATTGGATGCTCCTCCACAACATATTCCCCACAATTCAAAGGATAGAATCTTCTTTCAACTCCAAAATCACTGAGAAATGCTTTAGAATTTCCAGTTGCAATAAATACATTATGTCTTAGTTGTCGTTTGTGTGTTTTATACAGTTCCCTACACATATCGTATGAAGCACTAAGGAATCCCTTAACTCTATTTATATCACTCTTCTTTAACCCCTGTAATTCTGGAATCTCTACAACACATACGTATTTAAGCATCCTATAGTCTTCCTGTATTTTTCCAAATGAAATAGGAGTATCAGTAAAAGCATCAGGCAATAAACGACGAGCTACTGTACTTTTCCCTATTCCTTGTGGACCAATCAAGACAGGTACATTATCAAATTTGATACCTGGTTTATATACACGTCCAATTAGACCTGTTAAAAACATCTGGGATACTTCACGTGTGTATATATTATTCTCACACCCTAACAGTTTATGAAAGAAGTATTGCACACGAGATACTCCATCCCAGTCAAGACTTTCTATCCGTTCCTTTACAGGATTAAATATCCATCTACGTGCTACTTCTAATACAGCATCTTCAATATAATCCTTTTTAGGAGTAAAGTGAAACTGTTTATCAATATATACCGAGAACAAAGAAGTGTCTTCGCTATTCCATTCTCCTTTCAGAGTTCCCCAAGGCGTCTTATCTAGTTTTTCAACTGCTCCTGTGAACTCATTGTAACCTAATAATGACATCTTAGATTCAAATGATTCTAAGATAAGCACTACGTTTTGAGGTGAACTGATAGGTTTCCCTGAATTATTGAGATTAAATTTAGGCATGTCAAGAACTTTATCCTCTGTCTCCTGTTTTTTAAAAGTGAATGTCATACACAATTCCTCCTATTAGTAAAATAATTACACTATATAGCGTAATTGATAGCAATTGAATCAAAGATTCAACATGGTTACAAGTACCTATGTGTTTCAAGTAATCATAGGAATTTTTATCTATATTTATTATTTTTTCATACAATATAGTTACTCCCTTCTAGTAATTGAAAGGAACTTCATAACATCTGATTTCTTATAGAAAACTTTGCGAGTTCCTTCTATCGGTGGACAGTATCGGGTTAACCCCAAACGCTCCCATTCATGCAGAGTTACTAAACTAATACCTAGTTCTTTGATTAACTCTTTCTGTTGTATCAGGCCAAACGAGTCACTATGAGGTGAAAGCATTGCATGTGATAGATAATCATTTATTAAATGCTCAATCCTCTCCAATAATGCTAGTTCTGCTTCTTGAGATAATATCCCTTGTGGTGTACTAAACATAGACACCCCCTTTCTTTTCCATTTTGTGCACAACTATCCTCTCATAACTATTACAGCTCGCCTATTAACTAAGTTAATTAACTTAGGTTATTTTTGGATTTTATCAGTTTTCTGTTTACATGTCAAGAGTTTTGTGCTAAAATATTACTAAAGTTATTAAACGGAGGTTAAACATGATAGGAGCATATCTTAAAAAATACCGTACAGAAGGTAACGTAACTACTAAAAGACTTGCTGAATATCTGAAAGTATCACAGTCTTATGTCTCACAAATTGAAAATGAGAAAAAGATTCCCAGCGTAAAGAAGCTCTTTGAAATCACTGAATGTATTGCTGCATGCTCTATAAAAGAAAAATGCGAACAAGATGGATTAAATTCTGAGGAGTACTATATAGAATATCAAACATTAGCTAGCTCTTATATTGATGAGATAATTAAAAATATTAATCTGGATTCAATCCATAATGATAAAGAAAAACAGATGTTAAAAGACTTAATAGAATTCAATGATAAAACATCATCTTTACCATGGGTATCCACAACATACAAAGATATTAGCCAAGATATTATCAATGGGGAAAAAATTAAAATCAACCTTGATTATATCTTTAGGAAGAATGTAAAAATAACTATTGATGGTCAAGCACTCACAACTGAGGACTTAACCGCTCTACAAATACTAATTGAAGGTATTCGTTCTAGACACAAATCATAATATCTATTTTTCATAACCTTTTACAGCTTGCCTACTGATGTTAGAAAGGTTAAGAAATGAAAATAGCAGAAATAAAGAAACAAAATGGTAGCACTGTATATCGTGCCAAAGTATACTTAGGAGTAGATAAACTCACAGGAAAAAAAATAAAGGCTAATCTGACAGCTAGAACTAAAACTGAATTGAAGAAAAAAGCTCAATTAGCTAAGGCTGAATTCCAAAATAATGGCTTCACTAAAAAAGAAATAATCCCACTAACAAGCTATGAAGAAGTAGCTCAACTATGGTGGGAAAGCTATCAGCACACAGTAAAACCAAATACGCAAGATTCAGTAAAGCGACTACTATCTAACCATGTGATTCCTTTATTTGGTTCTTATAGGTTAGATAAGTTAACTACTCCAACTATCCAACGCATTGTTAATCAACTAGCTCTACGTGCTAACAAACGAGAAGAAGGCGCATTTCTACACTATGATAAAATTCACGCGCTAAATAAACGTATACTACAATATGCTGTGACAATGCAGATTATTGATATAAATCCAGCTCGTGAAGTTATGCTTCCTCGTAAAATAAAAAAGGGTAGAAACAAAGTCAAACACTTTAATAACTTAGAATTAAAGCAATTTCTCAGCTATTTGGAAGAGGCTAACTTAGCAATATATAGAAATATATATGAAATTACTTTATACAAGTTTCTTCTTGCTACTGGTTGCCGTATTAACGAAGCCTTAGCTCTACACTGGTCAGATATTGACCTACATAATGCAACTGTAAATATTACAAAGACACTAAATCATTTAGGTGAGATTAACAGCCCAAAGTCTGAGGCAAGTTATCGCACAATTGATATTGACTCACAAACTATAGAGGTCTTAAAAGTGTATCAAAAAAGACAACGGCAAGAAGCTTGGAAACTTGGTCGGACTGAAACTGTTGTCTTCTCAGATTTTATTCATAAATACCCAAACAATAAAACACTATCAACTCGTTTAAACACACGTTTCAAACATGCTGGTGTACCTAATATTGGATTCCACGGTTTTAGACACACACACGCTAGTCTTTTGCTAAACTCTGGAATACCATATAAAGAATTGCAACACCGTCTAGGCCATTCTACACTAGCTATGACTATGGACACTTACAGTCATCTCTCCAAAGAAAAAGCAAAAACAGCCGTCTCATTTTATGAGAAAGCTGTAAGTTCTTTGTGAAGGGGGACAAAAAGGGGGACAAACCCAGAAATCAACGTTTTAAGACAAAGCAAAAAGCCCACTGTTGTAGGCTTTCTGTAAGATATTTCTTAAAATTAAAGCATTTTGTTGTAGAATTCAACGACAAGTGCTTCATTGATTTCTTGGTTGATTTCGTCGCGTTCTGGCAAGCGAGTCAATGAACCTTCCAATTTTTCAGCGTCGAATGATACAAATGCTGGACGTCCAAGAGTAGCTTCTACTGCTTCAAGGATTGCTGGAACTTTCAATGATTTCTCACGAACTGAGATCACTTGACCTGGAGTTACGCGGTATGATGGGATATCAACGCGTTTTCCGTCAACAAGGATGTGACCGTGGTTTACGAATTGACGAGCTTGACGACGAGTAGTCGCAAGACCAAGACGGTAAACAACGTTGTCCAAACGACGTTCCAAAAGAAGCATGAAGTTGAAACCTAGGATTCCACCTTTGATTTTTGTAGCTTGTACGAACAAGTTACGGAATTGTTTTTCACCTACACCGTAAGTGAAACGAAGTTTTTGTTTTTCAGCCAATTGCAAACCGTATTCTGACAATTTAGAACGGTTGTTTGGTCCGTGTTGTCCTGGTACGTAGTTACGACGTGCCAATTCTTTACCTGTACCTGTAAGTGAAAGGCCAAGGCGACGAGCTTGTTTCCAAGATGGTCCTGTATAACGTGACATATGTATGTCCTCCTGATATAAATAATATTTCGGTGGAAATAGTCACTTAGAGAGCCCTGATTCGTGCAGATGCCCTTCGCCTAAACAGCCAAGGTTACTTGTCATAAGACACCTGTTGACGAGCTTCATGCTTTCCTGCTGCTATTTCACACAAAGGCTATTGTACCATGAAAAGCTAGATTTGTAAAGGGATTTTACGGCTTTATTTCAAATTGAGAGAGAATGTAAACGTGCTACCTAAGCCATATTGACTTTCTGCTGTGATTTCACCGCCAAGCTGATGGGCTAGTTCTCGTGCAATCGCAAGACCTAAGCCATGTCCACCTGTTTTCATATTGCGCGAAGTTTCTACACGATAAAGTCGTTTAAAAATCTTTTCCAAATCCTCAGGAAGGATCCCCTGGCCCTCGTCTTTCACACTGATTGTCAGCTCTTGTTCTGTTAATTGGGCAAGAACCTCGATTCTGGTTCCTGGTTCTGAATATTTAAAGGCATTGTTTAACAAATTGACTAAAATGCGAGAAAGTTTGTCAGAATGGCTCTTGATTTTCGCTGACTCAGGTAACACTTGAATGTAAACATCTCGCTCCTCTTGTTCAATCTGGAGTTGAAATTCACTCATCGACTCAATCAACAGCTGATCTAAAAAGACCTCTTCGATTTCTTCATCAGCAGTAACTTGAGGTTGGGTGTTGAGAGTCAAAACATCCAACTCCTCCACTAGCTTGTTTAAGCGCTCGGTTTGCCGACCAATCGTGGTTAAGTAGTGGAGTCGCTCCTCTTCCTTGATCACTCCATCTAGAATTCCCTCCACAGTAACCTGAATGGAGGTAATGGGAGTTTTAATATCGTGAGAGAGCTGCGCAATCATCATTCTCTTTTCTTGCTCACTCTCATCAAGAGATTGAAAGGTAGCCTGCAAATTGTGGGACATGTCATTAAAAGCCTGGCCCAGCTCTTGAAATTCTAATGGCCCTTTGGTTTCAATTTCTGTGCTGAAATCCTTGCCAGCTATATCCTGAGCTTGTTTTTTCAAATGTTTCAGAGAAGAAAAAACAGGCGACAAAAGAAAGATGCTCACTGCAGCGCCAATGAAACTAGCAATCAAGGTCATTCCAACTAGAAAGTAAACTTCACTTTTCTCGATCAACATTCGTTGGACTGCCCAGAAAACGACCAAAATCGTTAGCAGAGTCGAAACTAGGTACCCCACTAAAATATAGTTTTTTAATTTCATTTTCTACCTCTTGGTCTTTCCATCTTATAGCCCAAACCCCAAACAGTTTTGATAGCAGGAGTATTTGAATTCGTATACTTGCTCAACTCTTGCCTCAAAGCATGGATATGCACATTGAGTGTATTGGTATCATCCACATAGTCCTCTTGCCATACCTTCTCGTAAAGTTCCGTCTTTGAAAAGACTCTCTCAGGATTGCTAGCCAATATCCATAGAAGTTCAAAGGATTTTACTGTCAATTCCAAAGGTTGATCCCCAATGCGAACCTCATGAGTCACATGGTTGATTACCAAGTCACCAAACTCAATCTGTTCTGTCTCTCTTCCACGGCTAAGGCGACGCAAGATATTATTTACTCTTAAAACCAATTCTCGTGGACTAAAGGGTTTGACTATAAAATCATCTGCCCCCAAACTTAATCCATAAATCTTATCCTGCTCGCTTGTCTTAGCAGTTGTAAAGAGGAAGGGTTGATCAGGAGCAATATACTGAACTTCACTGATAAAATCATAACCGTCCATATTGGGCATCATGATATCTGTGATGATGAGGTCAATAGATTTTTTTCTGAAAAGCTCTAATCCCTCTTTACCATCATGGGCAATCAAAACATCGTATCCTGCCTGTAAAAGATAGCGGTTTTGAATATCTAGAATATCTATCTCATCATCAACCAGCAAAATTGTCTTTTTCATCTGACACTCCTTTGATAAAAACAGTGTTATACTTGCTTTAGTATAACACTATTTTCTCTAATGTTTAAATAATTTGAATCTTAATCTTCTCGTTTGGTTGTCAAACCTAAGAGTCCAATAAGACCTGCCAAGGCTAGACCAAAGATACCAAGTCCAGCTGTAGCCGTTTTAGCTTCCCCAGTATTTGGTAACATTGCTTTATCATCTTTTTTCATCATATTAGCCATTGGGCTAGAAGCTGGTTGATCTACTTTCATATCTGACATATGGTGATTTGTACCCATCATACCCTCAGTCGTACCTGTAGAGCCTGTTTCAGAAGGCTTCGTATTCATCTGACCTTGTTGAGATGGTATTGTCGCCATTTCTTTTCCACGAAGCTGAATCGTTACTTGACGAGTAGCAATCAGATTGGTCAAATCAGGTTTGCCATCTTTAGATCCATAGACTTTAACAGTAGCTAGGTATGTATGTGTTCCGTTAGCTCGAAGTTGATCCAGCAAGGCCTGACCATCTTTGCCAACCGTATTGCCATTCAAATCCACTTCGTAGAAATATTGGCCTTTAGCCAAGCCTTCAAGTGGCAATAGAGCTGGATTTTTAGCTGTTCCGTTGTCTGACCATGGGGCTTTGTCGGAAGCTTTTAACAAGAGGCGAGTCAACATACCATCTCCACCAAAAGCTTCGTATGGAATAACTTGGTTGACACCAGCCAAGAAAGGTCCAGGAACCTTAGCCTTATCAAGGTAGCTAGCTGGAACATCAATCATGTCTTTGACATTGTTAACAACAGACTCTTTAACCTGATTTGGTGTGGTCAAACCAGACTCTTTAACCTGATTTGGTGTGGTCAAACCATTCAAATTAACAGTCAAATCTTTAGTCGCTACGAGATTAGTTAAGTCAGGCTTGCCGTCTTTTGCACCGTACACTTTGATGGTTGCCTTATAACTTTGAGTGCCGTTTTGTTTCAAGAGATCAAGCAGCTCTTTGTCAGATTTGCCTTGGGTGCCTGCTAAATCCACTTCGTAGAAGTAAAGACCTTTGCCCAATTTCTCTACTGGTGGGAGAGCAGGATTTTTAGCTGTTCCGTTGTCTGACCATGGAGCTTTGTCTGAAGCTTTCAAGATAAGGCGAGTCAACATGCCGTCACCAGCAAAGAATTCATATGGAATGACTTGATTGACACCGGCTGTGAAGGGACCAGGGAAGTTAGCCTTATCCAAGTAAGTGGCTGGGACATCTACTGTGTCTTTTGTGTTATCAGCCACACCTTTTTGCACTTCAGCTGGAGTGGTCGCCGGTTGCGCTTCACTGGCTTCACGGTCTTGTCCAGAACCTGTAGACGCAGGACTTTCCACAGGTTTAACTGCATCTTCTGTTTGTTTCTTAGAGTCAGGTTGTGCTTGCACTTCTTCTTTTGGTTCTACCACTGGCTCTTTAGCAGTTACATCCGCTTTTTCTGAAGAGCTTGTCGTATCCACACTTGCTTTAGGTGTTGGAACAGACTGTTCTGAAGGAAGAGCTACATCAACTGCTTTTTTGAGAACCTCTGCTGGTAAGTCGCTCTTTTCACTCACCGAAGCAGCGTCTGGCACGACTTGAGCAGGAGTCGGATTGACGACATCAGCACGTGCAGAACTTGGTTGACCAACTAGGACAAAGAAGCCACTAGCCACAACAACTGAAGCAACACCGACACTAAGACGGCGAATAGACCAACGAGTATATCTCTGATTTGGATTGAATTTCATAGGATTCTCCTTAAAGTTTTCTTTTTTTGATGACTCTAGTATAATCTCCTAAAATTAAAAAGGATTAAGAAAAAGTTAAAATTTTTCTTAAATCCCTCTTATAAAATACTTATATTGACTCGTTAATCATTTGGAAAGAGAGTACCCCTCCTCTCCTACTCACTCAGTTCAGCTAGGGTGTCCAGATGTTGGTTATTAATGACGGCCATGATATAGGCATCTGCCTGCAAGAGGTCATCGGGGCCGAATTGAACATCTAGAGGAGAATTTTCATAGTCACGAAATCCAAGTACATTGAGATTGTATCGCCCACGCAAATCCAACTGACTGAGGCTTTTACCTACCCACGATTGAGGGATTTTCATCTCGACAATCGATACATTCTTATCCAGCTGAAAGACGTCTACGCTGTTATGAAAGAGGATGGTCTGTGCCAATGAGCGCCCCATTTCAAACTCTGGCGAGATGACTGCGTCCGCACCAATTTTTTCTAGAACCTTTTTAGCTGTATGACTTTTGACCTTGGCAATGACGGTCGGCACTCCTAGACTCTTACAGTGCATAACCGCGAGAACACTGGACTCCAGATTTTCACCCGTTGCGACGACTACGGTATCACAGGTGTCAATCCCCGCTGATAGAAGGAGTTCTTCATCCGTGATATCTCCAACTACCCCTCGCGCCAACACTGGTTCAAATTGATTAATGCGTTCCTCGTGGTCATCAATAGCAATGATATTCATGTCATGCTTGGCTAGGGCAGCCAAAACACTGCTCCCAAAAATTCCCAAGCCTAAAATTCCAATTGTTCGATCTGACATCATTTATCCTTTCTTATCCAATGGTGATATCTGCTTTCATATAGTGAATCGTATCTTTCTTGTCTGGCTGGTATTCCGCTACACTGACCAGTAGTGTCAAGGGACCAATACGGCCGATAAACATCAGCAACATAACGATACTGAGGGCTAACTTACCTAACTCCGGCGTTAAATTTGCCGTCACTCCAACTGTCGCAAGGGCTGAAATGGTCTCAAACATGAGGTAAATAAAGCGCGGATTTCCCTCTGCTGTTATCCCTAGTAGGATCAAGCCCAGCAAGAATGTTAGCAAGAAGATAATAAAGACACTGAAAGATTTTTGCACGGTTCGGGGTTCAATGGTCCTCCGAGCCACATTGGCATGAGGCAAGCCCAATAGTTCGCTACGAGCGAAGACCAACAAGACAAAGAAGGTCGTAATCTTGAGCCCCCCTGCTGTCCCTCCAGGCGCCCCTCCTAGAAACATCTGTAGGATATAGATGAACAAGGTAGCTGGTCGAGCCTGGGTGTAGTCAATGGAAGCAAAACCTGCCGTTCTCATGCTGACGGTCTGGAAGAAACTAACCAGCAATTTCTCTGGAGCGCTGAGATTTCCAATCGTTCCAGGATTGTTCCACTCGATGAACAAAGTCGATACGGTTCCAAAGAGCAGAATTCCCGCCGTTAAAAAGAGAACCAACTTGGTATGGAAACGCAGGCGGCGTTTTTTCTTTTTCCCAAACTGGGTCGCTAGGTCAAACCAGACCATAAATCCTAGACCACCTGTGATAATCAAACCAGCAATCACTAGATTGATCAAGGGGTCCGTTTGAAAGGCTACCAAACTCGTACTTCCAAAATTATCAAATCCAGCATTACAGAAGGCTGAAACAGCCAAAAAGATAGAGGTTAACACCCCTCGGCCCCAGCCAAATTCAGGAATAAAGCGGAAACTCAGGAGAAAGGCACCAATTCCTTCCACCAAAAAAGTCGTCAGAAAGATCGAGCGGATGAAGTCCTTTAAGGACTGAGTTTCTCCATAACTGAAACTTTCTTGAATGGTCTCCCGGCCACGAAGACTGAGCTTTTGCTTGCCTTGGATATAAAAGATTCCGATAAAGGTCATGAGCCCCAAACCGCCAATCTGGATCAAAATCATACAAATCAACTGACCCCAGATATTGTAAGTAGAGGCTACAGGCTGGGTAAAGAGCCCTGTTACACAGACCATGGACACCGTTGTAAAGAGATGATCAAAGTAGGTCGCTTGTGACGTTTCTGCTTGCACAAAGGGGAGACTTAAAAGAAGCGAACCTAAGAAGATCACTAGGGCAAAACTTAAAAAGATGCGACGGGCTGGCGACAAGCGTCCCAGTGCCGTCCTGATTTTTTCCAAAAAAGATTTGAATAACATAACTACATTCTACCATAAAAACAGTAAGAACACTCACATGTGGTGCACAATGGCAAGACAGAGTTCGAGTGCCTTATCAAAAGCTTCTGAGCCCCAGTCACGACTGTCGTAATTATCTAGATCCGCTAAGGAATCTGCGGTAAAGAGCAATTCCCCCCAGACACCCCCACGTAGCTGAGCCACTGCCGCAAGAGCCGAGCACTCCATCTCCACAACAGCACAGCCTTCTTCCTTGCGATAGGCCACCTTTTCAGCCGTCTCTCGGTAAAAACCATCTGTCGTCCAGGTCATAACTTCCTCGTAAGGAATGCCTCTTTGTTCTAAGACTTGCTCAATGGCAGAGATAGCCTCAATCTGCATCTCCATATAACGAGAAGGCGCTACATAATGGTAGCTGGTCCCCTCATCTCGCAAAGCGCGAACAGGGACGAGAAAGGCATTTTCCTCTATATCGGCTAGGACACCACAGGTTCCAGTGGAAATGATTTGCTCCACACCATAGCCAATCAACCAATCCATAAACTGGGCAGCTGGGGCAGAACCCACGGGCGCCTGGGTTAGACAAATCGTCTCACCCTTGTAGTTGATGACATAGACTGGATAAGCCTTGGTGGCAGAAACGAACTCACCAACACAGTCCGCTCCTGCTTCCTGAGCGTAGCGGTCAATCTCTTCCTCCAAAAATGCATAGATGCACTTTTTTGGCAACTTTAAGTCCAATCCCTCATGTGTTGGCATAAGGACCGCCTGGGGATTGTCATCAAACTCCAAAATGGGAATCGCATGTTTCTGAATCATAGCCCACCTCCTCTAATTTTGTACTATTGTATCAAAAGCTGACGAAGTGTCAAGGAGTTGTCTTTAGCAAGCCAGAAAACTCCTCTTCCATACATTTAAGAAATCGTTGCTCTGCTGGAGAGGTCGGTTTCTGTTTTAGTAAAGTGATTGAGAACTATCACCAAAATAGCAAATTCAACAATAAAAAAGCACGAATCTGCATCAGGCAATATATACCCTTTTATATTATCTTGTGCAAGAAGCCAAACCAATAGAATCTAGCCTCCATTTTGTCTAGGCCTACTCTATTTCCACAAAGCACCCAAAATCTGTTTTTCTAATAAGTCTAGGTCCTCTTCCTTTATTTCTCCGTTGTCGCTAACGATATAAAGTTGAGCGAAGTAAGCCAACAATGGACCAACACAAATACGAACCATTTGAGGAATCGTTATCTCTGGATTTACACGTGGATCTGCTAGCAATTCCTTATGAAGCACTCGAAGTTTATCTTGAATAGCATTCCAGATAAAAATCTGTTCATTTTTTAGTTTCTTATTTGAAAAACTCTCCTGCAGAATGATTTTCATCAAAGCACGATTTTTTTTGAGATAGCTCATACGATCGTGGACGAGATAACGAACCCTCTCTTCTGTCGTTTCAAAAGCTAAGAGTTCCTCAAAAAAACTACCGAAAATGCTTGGGACTACAGGATGTAAAATAGCCGTCAGTAGATCATCCTTCGTCTTAAAATACTTAAACAAAGTTGCCTGGCTTAGTCCAGCACGCTCAGCTATGTGAAGAGTTGAGGTCCCATGGTAACTCCTAGTTGATATGAGATCCACTGCTGCCTGCATGATTTTTTTCTTTCCTTGAGGGTAATTCGCTTCTTCTAAGTAATCTTCAAACGATTCAAAAACAGTCTTATCCATCTAATCTTCACACCTTTTTAGCATTATTTATGTTGATTTCTAAACTTTACGATAACGACGCAATCCAACAATATTGAGAATTGTTAAAATGATCAAGAAAATCATTAAAACACCAAGATTTGGCAAAATATCACCAAGATTGTGTCCGTAAAGAATAATCTGGCTTATTGCATCACCAGAATAGGTTAATGGCAAAAATTTCCCCACAGTTGGAGCCCATTCTCCCATGGATGACAATGGAATAATTCCTGAGAAAAAAAGTTGGGGCATAATCACGAGAGGAATAAATTGCATCATTTGGAATTCTGATTTTGCTAGAGTAGACAAGAGAATTCCAAAAGCTAGTGCTACAAGAGCCAGTACCACATTAACTATTATAACATTTAAAATACTTCCTACAACTTCTACATCTAGTAGCCAAATTGCTGCTAAGACGACAACTGCCGTTTGAAAAATCGCAATAATACCGTAAGACAACATATAGCCATAGACGATTTCAGATCGTTTCACTGGTGTTGCTAACAAACGTTCTAGTGTTCCACTGGTGCGCTCTTTCAAAAGCGCCATACCTGAAATCAAAAAGACAAAGAAGAAAACTACAAAACCTATCAAAACCGGAATCATACTGGTAAAGAAGCTTGTATTTTCATCTCCATACTGATAAGACTCCTTGATTTCTGGTGTTTTTGCGTCCGAGTCCAATTGTGGAAGAGCTTGTTTGACACGAGATAGTAACTGATCGGTGCCTTCACTGGCGATACTTGTTCGTAACACTTGTCGTATCATAGATGTCTTGGAGGCATCTGTATTTGCGTAGTCGACCTGATACTCACCGTCTTTATAAGAAATCACAGCATCGACTTTTTCATTTGCTAGCGCTTCTTTGGCCTGATCTAAGTCTTGATAAGTCTCGATGTCCACATGATCAAGCTCATCCATTTTCGTTACCAAACCAGTTGGTAGATCTTGTGTCGCTAACTTGACATTCACGGTTGTACTAGCTGAAAACATGAGGTTCATCAACCACATGATAAAAACAGGTGCTATAAACATCAGGGCTAGAGTTCGTTTGTCACGAAGTAATTCTTTGATGACTTTTTTTGCAATCGCTATTGTTCTCATTTTACTCACCTTCTGCTTTTAAAAATACTTCTTCAATACTTGAAACTTGATAACTTTCTTTTAAGTGTTGCGGTGTATCAAAAGCAATGATTTTTCCGCCTAATAATAAGCCGACCTTATCCGTCAACTCTGCTTCATTCATAACATGGGTAGTAACTAATATCCCTACCCCATTGTCTCTAAGCGCGAATAATTCTTTCCAGATTTTCTTTCGAAGAGAAGGGTCGATTCCAACTGTCGGTTCGTCCAAAATCAAGAGTTGAGGATTTCCCAACAGCGCGATAGCAAGAGACAAACGCCGTTTCATTCCTCCAGAATAACCAGATACCGCCTTGTTTAAGTAGTCTGTCAGATCTACTACTTGAGCTATATGAGCAATTTCCGCCTTTAGGTCTTTTTTAGAAAGCCCCTTTAGCTGACCAAAAAATTCCAGATTTTCTTGACCAGACAAGGACTCGTATAAAGCATCTGATTGGGCCATATAGCCAATATCTCCTAAAATATGACGATTGGGCATAGTGTGATTTAACACTAAAGCTAGGCCTCCATCAGCCTTTTCCATTCCTAACGTAGTCTTAATCATAGTTGATTTACCAGCACCAGACGGACCAATTAATCCTATAATTTCTCCTAGCTGCAATTCAAAGCTGACATGATTCAGAACTATTTGTTGGTCAAAAGATTTTACTAAATCTTGTAAATGTAGCAATTTTTTCATATGCTTCCTCCTAGGTGAGTGGGTACTCACTTTTTAAATCACAGAAGCTATTATAGTGAGTAATCACTCACTTGTCAAGAGAAAGGGTTAAATTCTTTAAAAAAATAAAACACCAGATTCGTATCTGATGTTTATGATGCACATGTCTTATTTCTAAAAATGTTTTTGAACTTCCTCTCTATACTCCGAAATGGTCTTTCCTGTCCACTTTTTAAAGGCCTATTCTTCCTCTACTTTTCTCAGCCAATCCTACCATCGTCATTGCTATCGCAACTCTAATGACCTTGGCGATGGAAATTCATTTTACTCATTTTTATATGAAACAGACTAAGAAATTTTCAAGACCTAATTGGGAGTTGTTTTAGCTACAATCCATCTCTCAAACACAAAAAGTCTCCCTTCTCTTTCGAGAAAGGAGATTTTTTGTTTATCCTTGTCCACCAGGGGCTGGACCGCCAGGACCACCATTTCCTTGAGGGCCTCCATTTGGTTCACCGCCTCCAGGCATAGAATTGACAATTTCCGTTTGTTTTTCACCATTGAGATAGATGTCACCACCTGTGTAGGTCGCTGTTCCATCAAAGTCAAAACCTGTTTGACCAGTCATTTTAATGGTTCCGCCTGTGACCGTGATATTGCCGTTTGAGTCGATTGGATCTGTATCCCCTTGACCAACTTCTACTGTCAGGTTCCCACCGTTCATGGTGAAGAAGATTTCATTCTGTTGGGCGTTTTTGTTGGCTGCATTAACTCCATCATCTGTCGAATAGATGGTAATGTCCCCACCGTTGATAGTGATGGATTTACCTTCAAGTCCTTCTGTCGAATTCTTGACGGTGTAGGTACCACTATCGATAACCAAATCACCTGATGCGTGGATGCCATCATCTCCTGCTGTGACGGTGATGTTGTTGTTGGATAGGTACATGATTCCGACTGAAGTATCCTCGTCATTGTCCACCTTTACGCCATCTTCTTTGGCATCGATGATCATAGTCGTACCAGTGATGTTGAGTTCATCATTAACATTAAAGGCATCGCCAACTGCTGTGATGTTATAGGTTCCACCCATGATATGGAGGGTGTCGTTGGCCTTGATACCATTGTTCTTCTTGCCATCTACATTGAGAGTTCCTTTCCCGTTTATGGTCAAATCTACCTTAGAAAAGAGAGCTGCATCTGCTTTTTCGTCGCTGTTAGAGCTTGAGTCAGAGAGACTGTTGGTGGTTCCCTCTGCTAGAGTCAAGTAGACATGGCCGGCTGATGTCGCAGATATCGCTACATTGGTGTTGGTCATGGTCGCGCCTTTTAGGACTAGATGAACATCTGCAGACTTATCTGCCTCGATCTTGATCTGCACTCCGTCAGACTGACCTGAAATCACATAGGTTCCAGATTTTGTGATGGTCACTGTTGATTCAGAGACTGTCACCCCATCCCCAGAAACATTTGCAGATGAGCCAGATAGCTCAATTTTAGAAGCTGTGCTTTCGTCATAAGAGGTATCATTGTCCTTATCTGTAAAATAGGATGATTGGTTTGTCTTTGTTGCAGTTGTTGTTGCATTATTTGTAGTTGCATTGGTATTGGATGTAGTTGTTGACTGGGCACATGCTGCCATCAGCACCATTGCCGTTAAATTCGTTGCGAGTAGGGTCCATTTTTTTGATTTCATACCTTTTTCCTCTCCTTCGTATGATATAGCTAGACAGTCTACAGAAGATTCCTGAAACAAAACTAAAACTTTTCTGAAAGTTTCCTTAAATTTAGTTTCAATTACGTTTCGCCTAGTAATTTTTTAGAAAGGACTGCTAAAAACAATTTTTGAACTCTAGACTACCTTTAATAGATTTTTTAAACCAAGATTCCCCAGTGCGATGTCTCCTCGACCAAGAAAGCCAAAAAGAAGAAAAATTTATAAGACTAAAACTCATAAAAAGAACAGCCCTAGCTGTTCCTTTTCACTTCTATTTCACAGGTATTTCCTTAATCACACGCGCAGGATTGCCAGCTAGGACGACATTGTCTCCAAAGGACTTGGTAATCACGGCCCCTGCTCCTGCGACGACATTATTACCCAGTGTCACCCCAGGAAGGACAATGACACCACCTCCAGCCCAGAAATTATCTCCGATGGTGATGGGCTTGCCGTATTCGACCCCTGAATTGCGTTCATGCGGATCCAGTGGGTGGAGTGGGGTTAAAAATTGACAGTTGGGGCCAAGCATGGCGTTGTTCCCGATGCGAATCTGACAAACATCCAGCATGGTCAAGTTCCAATTAGAATAAAAATTTTCCCCTAGATGGATGTTGACCCCATAATCAACCACCAAGCGTGGATTGACATAGAGATTTTGCCCAGTTGAACCAAACCAAGTCTTGATAATCTCTGCTCCCTTCAAGGGATCTTCTTCCTTGTTAAAGGCAGCCTGTTTTTGGCGAGAAGCCTGCGCCAAGGCCCGTAACTCTGGGGCCGACGGACGGTAAGGCTCCCCTGCTATCATTTTCTGGTATTCGCTGGTCATCTTAACACCTCATACTTACTTTGGACTCATCATATCAAAAAGCCTTTGAAAGGTCAAGAATAGCCTGCTTTCTAGACTCTCAAAACCAATCCCCTCCAAGTTAAAACAACTTGCTTGACAAAAGCTTGACTTCATGGTTTAATATACCCCATAAGGGTATATTTGGAGGTGCCTATGTTTCACTTATTATTTACAAAAATTGACAGTATTTCTACCAGCGAGTTAGAAGCTAAACTCAAGGAACCGATTCAGCTACTAGATGTTCGGACGCCTATGGAATTCCGTAGAGGTCATATCAAAAATGCCAAAAATGTTCCTTTAACGGAAATCGGTTCTTACACACCAGCGACAAAAGAAACACTCTATGTCATTTGTCATTCTGGTGTACGAAGCAAACTAGCTGCGAAAAAGCTTAAGAAAAAAGGCTACGATGTCATCAATGTCCGAGGCGGTATGAGCGCTTGGACAGGTAAGGTCATCTAGAAGTATAAAGGAGAAAGTCAATGAAAATTATCATTGTCGGAGGAGTTGCAGGCGGTATGTCAGCAGCAACCCGTCTCAGACGCCTCATGGAAGACGCTGAAATCACTATTTTTGAGAAAGGTCCCTTTGTTTCCTTTGCAAACTGCGGACTTCCTTACTATGTTTCAGGAGAAATTGCAAACCGTGAGAGTTTATTGGTCCAAACTCCTGAAAGTCTCCGGGCACGCTTTAATCTCGATGTGCGGCCATTTCACGAGGTCATCCAGATTTCGCCAGAAGAACACACTGTAACGGTGCGACACGATGGACAGGAATTCACAGAAAGCTACGACAAGCTGATTCTCTCCCCAGGAGCCAAGCCCTTTATCCCTACCATCGAAGGCTTGGCAGAAGCTAAGCATACCTACACGCTTCGCAATGTTCCTGATCTCGACGAAATTATGGCAGCCTTGGACAATCATCCAAAAGAAGCTGTCGTTATCGGTGCAGGCTTTATCGGGCTTGAAATGGCTGAAAATCTGGCAAAACGTGGATTGCAAGTCACCATCGTGGAGAAAGCACCCCATGTCTTGCCACCATTAGATCAGGAAATGGCGGCCTTTGTCCAAGCAGAATTGGTCAAAAACGGCGTTCTCGTTATCACTTCTCAGTCTGCGACTCGATTTGAAGAGCAAGGAAAAACCATCGTTCTCGAAAATGGTCAAAAGATTGCTTCTGACCTCACCATCCTTTCTGTCGGTGTTGAACCTGAAAACGGACTGGCTCAGGCAGCTGGGATTGAACTGGGACTACGTGGCGGTATCTTGGTCGACGAACACTACGAAACCAGTCAAAAAGATATTTTTGCAGTTGGAGATGCCATCGTCGTCAAGCAAGAGATTACTGGCCAAGATGCCCTCATCTCTCTAGCTTCTCCTGCCAATCGTCAAGGACGCCAAGTGGCGGACGTCATCGCAGGACTCGGTCGTACAAACAAGGGCAGTATCGGCACTGCTATCGTTCGTGCCTTTGATATGACAGCTGTTTCGACTGGTCTCAGCGAGCGTACTCTTCGTACCAACCAAATCCCATATAAAGCCCTTCATGTCAGTGGGAAAGACCACGCTGGTTATTATCCAGGCGCTACTGATATGACCTTGAAGCTCCTCTTTGACCCAACCACTGGAAAAATCTACGGTGCCCAAGGAGTCGGGAAGAAAGGTGTTGACAAGCGAATCGATATCCTGGCAACTGCTATCAAGGGAAATCTCACCGTCTTTGACTTACCAGAATTGGAGTTCACCTACGCGCCACCATTTGGCTCCGCTAAGGATCCCGTCAATATGCTGGGTTACGCAGCCTTGAACCTTATCGAAGGTCTCAGCGACAACGTTCAATGGTACCAGCTCGAAGACGAACTAGCTAAAGGAAAGAAATTCCTAGACGTGCGGACCAGTGGCGAATTCCAAAGTGGTCGACTCAAAGTCGACACCATCCACATCCCCCTAAACGAACTACGGGAACGCTTGGACGAACTGGACAAGAACCAAGCCTACATCGTTAGCTGCCACAGTGGTTTGCGCAGCTATATCGCAGAGCGTATCCTCAAACAAGCAGGATTTACCGTCCAAAACCTTGACGGCGCTTATTCACTATACAAAATGGCTAACCCAGAAGGAGTAGAATATGGTAACTAGTATCAGCATGGCTGACTTTTATGAAAAATATCAAAATGAAAAACTAGATCTTATCGATGTACGTGAAGTACATGAATTCCAAGCAGGACATGCGCCAGGTGCAAAAAATCTGCCTTTAAGTACCTTGGAGCAAGGCTACAAAGAACTCAAACCTGACCATGAATACCATGTCATTTGTCAAGGTGGAGTGCGTTCTGCCTCTGCCTGTCAATTTCTCAGCGCCCAAGGCCTTACCGTTACCAATGTAGAAGGTGGTATGAACCACTGGCCAGGTGAGGTAGAATAATCAAAAAACCGATTAAGATGAACTTAGTCGGTTTCTTTAATCTTTATAACTCAATGATATGAGCCTCATAACCAATGGCTTCTAGGAATTTGAGTATATCTGTCGTATCCAAAAAGAGAGTTTTTTCATTGGTATTGGGGTGAAAACTCATCCGTTTTTCAGACATGATTTCTTTGTCGAAATAAATCTGAATATATTTGTCAGCATTGTTCAGCAAGCCAAATGGAGATACTGCACCTGCTGGTAACATCATTTTTTCAAACAAGCTCTCAGAGGAAGCCATACGGATTCTATTGGCTCCTACCAAGTCTTTCAAGAGGTCCATATCCAAACGTTTCTTATCATCCATAATCACGAGATAATAGGCTGTTTTATTTTTGTTGGTGAGAAACATGGTTTTTGTACGGACACCTTCGATCCCTTCGATAAAGCTATCAGCTTGCTCTGTCGTCAAGGCTGGCTCGTGCTCCACGATTTCAAAAGGAATGTCTAGCCCATTTAGCATCTCTACTACTTTTTCGTATGCTTCCATTCGCTTGCCTCCTTTAACTTGTCTTACTACCTTTAATTATACCGAAAAATGGGTTTTCTTCCAATTTATATCCAAGTATCTCTAGGTTTCTTTCATTTTCATACAAGTTATCTTAGACGGAGCCCCAACTGTTAGGATGGGCATGATTTCCAGCCAGCAAGCCCATCTTTTCTTTCCACCGCATAGCCACAAGGTATATCCGCGACTTGTCCGATGGATGCGTCTAGTTTAAATGCTTCAGCTAGGGAAATGAGGCGTGCATCCTCTCCAGTGTGGTCTTCTGAACACAAAAATTGCCACATGCCATCCTCTTCATCGTGGGAGATAAAGGTGATCGGATTTTTCCCAGCCAAGACATGGTAACAAACTATACAGGCTGTGTTGGGTGCATCCTTAAATGCAAAAGTCATCTTGAACTTCCTACTTGAAATACACTAGCAATTACATATTTTTTGCATGGCCGAAACGCTGATTGATTGTGTGACTCAAGGTGACTAATTTTTCCAGAATATCCCTCTTGCAGATAAATAGCACATAACTATCGCTATTAATATCCATACAAGCAAGACAGAAATCGTGTCCAGCCCATCTTTCGTCCAAAATTTTACACCAAGTAGGGATGTCATCACCCTCGTCGAACCAATTCTCCTCCAAATCAAGAGTTTGTTTAGTTGCCAGAGGCGTTAATTGGTACAGAAATTCATCCTTATCTGTCTTCCAGTCTAACTCAATCACTGCATCCACAGCAAGCAGTTCATCAGCAATAGCAAGCCATTTTATCGTAGCTTCATCAACCTCTTCGCTTATTCCTCGCTCGTCATATCTCTCTGCATACTGCTTGAAATAGGCTTTCGGTGATTCAAAACAGGAGGTCAAACGAGATCGTACCTCACTATCATCTGTTAGCAATTGGGTTATTTCCTGATAGATTGCGATATTTTTCTGCTCATCTGTCCGCATATCTAGTACAATTTCCCAGTCTTCTAGGTCCGATGTAACTCTGTTCTCCAAATATGCCCGAAGCAAGTCTTGAGTTTCTTTCTCGCTCAGACCATTTTTTTCGTAGATTACATTCTCGTTGATCCGTTCGGCATCAGCTACACTAACCTCAAAACGAAAACCGTCCGAATCTTCATCCTGACAAACCTGTACAAAATCCGATACAAGCTGACTCCCCTTTAGTTTAACTGGTTGCTGAGGTATTAAAGTGAGAAAATCCCTACCACCATCTTGGACGGCTGCCAGTTGCTGCCATACTTCCTCAAATCCAAAGCCATTTTGTTCCTTCTCACCATCATCTAGCACCCAATCCGCAAAGATTCTTCCTGAAATGCTCGCAAAATCTGCTCTATCGTCTCCATCTAGATAGGGCTGATCACTTGTAACAGAGGCCATCTCTTTGACAACCTTTTCAGCCTCTTTTCGAATCCAACCTTGTCTAAAGAAATGGGCAACAACACTAGGAAAGATCAAGACAGGCAGACAAATAAGAGTCCCTGCAAGTGCGAGACCCTTATATCGATTTTTTGTGGGGCTCCCTTCTGATAACTGATTTAGAAAGTCCGCTACTTGATTAAAAAGTTCGCCCCCAGTGCCCCAGAATAGGAACAAACATTCCACACCAAGTAGGCCAAGCCAGATAAACGCCATTCGCTTCGCTGCCTGACTACAGATCTCCATTTTAGTTTGTATAGGAATAGCTTCTGCCTCAGGAACACTCTGAAACCATTTTTCTGCTCGTTCTTCTTTTGTCATCTTTCCCACCTGTGATCTACTTTCTTATCCTTGTTCTATCACATAGAGAACTACTATTTTCGTTTGATAAGGTACTGAACAGCTTTTTCTAAGCGCTCTTTTTGAGCCTCAGGGTCGTCTAGGGGTTGGTTGATGCAGGCTGTGAGATTCTCGGTAATGATCATCTCAATCACGCGCTCCACACTCGAACGAACCGCTGTCAACTGGGTAATGATATCTGCACAATCACGATCTTCATCGATCATCTTTTGAATTCCACGCAACTGCCCCTCTGAACGTTTCAGGCGTGTAATATACTTTGAGTTTGTCATCTTCTTATCCTTGGTCGATTTTTCTTCATTATATCTCTAATGGACTCCTTTGTCAAAATTCTCGTTCCCTCTTTATCAATAGAATCTCACCCTGCTATCGCTTTCATGGTATAATAGAATGACAAATACTATTAGAATCTATGCTCGTAGCAATACGAGTCATTCTTAGAATGGACCAGCCTATGAACTCTATCTATGGCCCTTGCGAAGTCTACTTACCCACTATCTTGCAGACCTTTATTCAAGATATGGAAAAAGCCGCAGCTAATTACAAAAAAGAAACCTCCCTCAAACTATATGAGCATTTGCATGCACGCATCAAAACAGAAAAAAGTATGCGTGAAAAATGCCAACGCAAAGGCCTTCCTCAGACGAGTCAATCCGCTCTCAAAGAAATCCGAGATGCTATCGGCGTTCGTATCATCACAGGCTTTACAGATGATATCTACCGCATCGTAGAGTATATTCGTCAGATACCCACCATCCAGATTTTTAAGGAGAAGGACTATATTCGTCAGGTCAAGCCCAATGGCTACCGCTCCTATCATCTGATCCTCGAAGTGACCACTCCCTATCCAGATTCCCTGGGAAATGCCCAAGGTACCTACTTTATCGAGATCCAGCTACGCACGATTGCTATGGACTCTTGGGCCAGCCTTTAGCACCAGATGAAGTACAAGAAAAACATCCAAAATCCTGAACGAATCACGCGCGAGCTCAAACGTTGTGCCGATGAGCTTGCTTCATGCGACTTGACCATGCAGACCATCCGTGATTTGATTCAGCGATCTGACCAAGACTAAGGAGAACCTATGAAAATCCTACTTGCCGAAGATGAAACTCAACTAAATCGCGTCATCACTGTTGCTTTAGAACGCGAAGGCTATAGCGTTGATTCTGTTTTTAATGGACAAGATGCTGTCGAAAAAGCTACAACTAACCACTATCACCTCATGATTTTTGACATCATGATGCCAATTAAAACTGGAATCGAAGCCCTCAAAGAAATCCGCCAGTTGGGCAATACGACCCACATCATCATGCTGACAGCCATGGCTGAAGTAGATGATCGTGTAACCGGACTCGATGCAGGTGCCGACGACTACTTGACCAAGCCCTTCTCACTCAAGGAACTATTGGCTAGGCTCCGTTCTACTGCCCGCCGTCTGGAGGACTATACCCCAGATACGGTCCAATTAGGAAATACTCGCTTGGATATTGACGAACAAGAATTAGCTGCTACAAACAGCATTCGTTTAGGGAAAAAGGAGACTCAACTCTTGACCCTCCTCATTCAGCATGCTAACCAGACCCTCAGTTGTCAACAACTACTAGAGCAAGTCTGGCCAGAGGAGCTGGAAGAAAGTGATTACGAGCTCGTTTTTCTCTATATTTCCTATCTCCGCCAAAAACTCCAAAGCGTTCAGTCCAACTTGCAAATCTTAGGATCTGCAGAAGGGCCTTTCCAACTGATAGGAGGAGACTAGATGTTTCGAAAACTACGCATCAAGTTTATTGTCACAGCCACTGCTGCTATCGCTCTGATTCTTGCTTTCTTTCTGGTCTTGATGAATAGCATCGTCTATACTCAGACAGAGGATAATATCCAAACCGTCCTCTCCATCTTGTCTAAAAATGAAGGCGAACTCCCAATCACAGATGAAACCAAGGAAAATTTCACCAAAAAGAACATCCAGGAAGGGATTATCTACAATTTTCAGTACTTCTCTGTCAGAGAAAAGGGGAATGACTACACTATTTCTCTAGGGAATGTCCAATCACTGACCGAAGCAGACGTCAGAGGTTTTCTCCAGAAAATTCTTAAAAAACCGGAAACCTATGGCACGATTACTCGCAACGGGCGCCACTTCACCTACCAGATTAGTCAGACAGCTTCGGGTAAGCTCCTAGTCTTCTTTGAAGCTACCAACTACATTCGCGAACGGGACACCCTCTTTCAAGTCTCTATTTGGTTATCACTGGCTAGCCTATTTCTCCTTGCTCTGCTCTTTACCTTGATTTCTGGGATTGTTATCCGTCCCTTCGTCAAAAACTATGAAAAGCAACGAATGTTTATCACCAATGCAGGGCATGAACTCAAAACACCACTGGCTATCATCTCAGCCAATACCGAGCTTCAGGAACTCATGGAAGGGGAGACCGAGTGGAGCGTCAGCACCAAAGAACAAACCGAGCGGCTCAATCACCTAATCGGGCGACTCATTCGTCTCGCTCGTCTCGAAGAACAAGAAGACATCAAGCTAACCCAGCAAAATATCTCGCTTATCGCTGAGAAAGTTGCGACAGATTTTGCTCCCCTCTTTAAAAAGGAAGATAAAAACTTTGAAAGTCTGATTGAAGCAGATATCATAGAAAAAGTAGCCCAAGAGGAATTTTATGAGCTTCTTAGCATTCTTCTTGACAATGCCCGCAAATACTGTGATCCAGCAGGCACTATCCGTCTAACTCTCAAACGCAAAGCCTATCTCCTACGCAAGCGCACCTGTATCACTGTGTCTAACGACTACAAAGACGGGCGGCCTGCCAATATTAAACGCTTCTTTGACCGCTTTTATCGCGCTGAAACATCACACAATAACCAAACCACCTCTGGGTATGGCATTGGCCTCTCTATGGCTCAACACCTTGTCAGCCTGTTTAGAGGGAAAATCTTTGTCACCTACAAAAAGCAGGTGATTACCTTTACCATCTGGTTATAGCTATAACTCTTTTACTCTTTATCATTTCATAAAAAGCGAACAAGTCCGCATTCTAAAAACAGAATACGAGCTTGTCCGCCTTTTTCTATGTCTCTAAAATAAATGATGTGTTTTTCACATCTCATCGTGCCAAGCGAATGCGAGTCACAATTCCATCCGGGTCTACAAGATTCAGTTCACTCGAATTTAGCCACTTGATCGGTGCTTCTAGCTCTTGTGCTTGCTTAACGATGGCTAGAAGTTCTTCCTTGCTTTCGACTTCAAGGACATAGTAAGCCAAACCTGGCAAGCCTTGCTCACGCGGAGCTAGCCCTTTTCCAGCCCATTCGTTGACAGCCAGGTGGTGATGGTACTGACCAGCCGCTATCCAACTAGCACTAGGAATGCTAAATTTATCTTCTAGTCCTAACGCCTTTTGATAAAACTGACTCGCCGCGCGACTATCCTTAACCGATAGATGGATATGCCCCATTCTCGTCCCTTCAGCTAGGATAAAGGGATCCACCTTTTCTCCTAACTCATAGATGTCCTGTGCCGCAAGGACTTCGGTCACACCGATAATGCGACCATCTTCTCGAATATCCCATGAAGACACTGGCTTATCACGGTAGAGTTCAATGCCATTTCCTTCCAAATCCTCTAGATAAATAGCCTCACTGTATCCATGATCTGCACCCCCAACCAGAGGAATCCGCAAGTCACTTATGTGCTTCAAGACATCTGCCAAGGCTTTTCGTGTCGGCAACAAAATCGCCAGATGGTAGAGCCCATAATGCTCCCTTACTTCCCCAGCTTTTTCTGTCGCAATCAAGTGGACCAAGGCTTTTTTACCAAGTCCCAAAATCGCTTCTGTCTCTGTTTGGGATAAAATCTCCAAGCCAATAATCTGGTGATAAAAAGCCGTTTGACTTGCCAAATCCTTGACATTTAAAACCACTTCTGCTAGGTAAATGTGGCTCTGGTATGCATAAGTCATAGGGGGTGTCTCCTTTTGTTGTAACTTTATTAGTTACAGCAATTATACACTATTGAGATATAATGTCAACGAAGTCAACTCAAAAGAGCTGGAAACCAGCTCTTCTTTTTATTTAACAACCAGCTCGTAGCGAGTTTTACTAGTAAAGGTTTCCCCTGCTTTGAGAATGACTTGGTCTTTGAGGTCGCTATGAATGGCATCTGGTAAAGCTTGCGCTTCAAGGGCAATCCCATTGTGCTGTACCATTGGCTGACCAGCTATGAGCACACTCTCATCCACAAAGTTTGCTGTGTAGACCACAAAACATGGAGCCTCTGTCTTGAAAAGCAAGAAGCGACCTGAATTTTGGTCATAAAGGAAACCAGCATTGTCATGACCGGCAGGAAGAGCAAATGGGTGATCCAAACCAGATACCAACTGGATTTGCTCATCTTCCTCTGCAAAGATATCCTTGAGCAAAGCACCATTGTAGATGTGTTTCACCACATCACGAGTAGCATCTGGAGTCTTAGCCGGAACACCGTCCGGAGCAATTGGGTAAATGCCCTTCGTATTTAGTTGGAAGACATGGCGGTCAATTGTCTGCGTGAAATCACCAGACAAGTTGAAGTAGCTGTGATTAGTTGGATTGACAAGCGTATCTTGATCTGTCGTTACCTTGTAGCTGACTTCGTAGGCACCAGTTTCTTCCAAGTAGTAGCTAATCCAGATCTTGAGATTACCGGGAAATCCTCCTGTCCCGTCTGTACGCTCTGTGTATAGGGTCAAACCATGGTCGCTCACTTCGACCAATTCAAACAAGCTCGAATCCCAACCTGTCGAACCACTGTGGTTACAGTTACTAGCGTTGTTGACTTCAAGGTCATAGGTCTGGCCATTGAGTTCAAATGTCGCACCTGCAATACGGCCCGCTACAGGACCTACACTTGCTCCATGCTTGGGACTATTGCCTACATAGCTAGCAAAATCATCAAAGCCCAAAATTACATTGGCAAAGTTTCCAGCCTTATCAGGTGTGACATAGCGCAAGATGGTCGCACCATAAGTCATTATTTCTAGTTGGTAGCCACTGTCAGTCTCAAAGCGATAGGCCAAGACATCCTTACCCTCATGATTTCCAAATACACGCTCTGTGCATGCTTTCATTCTTCTCTCCTTTGATCCATTTCTCTTAAGTAAACAAACCATAGAAAGCCTATTCACCATCTATGGTTGTAGTTTCTATTTTCAGAATCCTTTGTCAGAAAACCTTAAGAGTTTTCTTGACAAAAAGGGATTCTTCTATACCTGTTTTATGCTTCCACACGTTCAGTCCATGAAGTCGCTGTTGTTTGAAGAACCTTGTTGAGTTCATCAATGTTCTCAAAACCTGTTGTACGTAGCCATTCACGAGCTGCTGCCTCACCGTCTTTGATGTAAGCTTCAACTGATCCTGCCCATGTTGCACGGCCACAAAGAACACCGTTGAAGTTTGCGCCTGATTCGTGGGCAAAGACAAGTGTTTCTTGGAAGAGTTTAGCTGATACACCCGCACTCAAGTAAATATATGGCAAGTTAGTTGCTTCGTCTTGCGCTTTGAAGAAAGCTGCCGCTTCTTCGCGTGTATGCACGATTTCACCTTCACCAAAGCCTTCAACGTATTTCACATTGACTGGAACTTCTACTTTCAAGACATCGATGTTAAATCGTGGGTCTGAGAAGATCTTCATGGCACCGATAACCTTGTGTGGTTTCACTTTAGCATATTCTGCAGAACCTGCGTCAGCGATTTTTTCATCGTAAGCCAAGATTTCAAGGAAGAATGGGATGTCTTCCGCCACACACTCTGAACCAATGCGTTCGATGTAGGCTTGTTTTTGTTGGTTGAGTTCGTCAGAGCTATCTACGTCATAGTAAAGCAAGAACTTGACAGCATCTGCACCTTGTTCTTTGATACGTTTTACAGACCAAACATCCAAGCAGTCAGGCAAGCGTTTGGTGCTTGTTGTATCGTAGCCAGTCTTCTCATAAGCAAGGAGAAGACCAGCATTGGCATCAAGCGCTTTTGTAGCTGGGAGACCATACTCAGGGTCAAGGAGCATAGAGGATGCGTATTTTGTCAATTCATCTGCTACCAAGACTTTGAGTTCTTCCATTTGAGCCACTGTTGGCTCTTCTGTTTGGTATTGAGCCATGAGGCGTTTCAAAGCGCCACGTTGGTCAAAGGCAAGAGCTGAAATAATGCCGTTCTCGTCAGAGAGTTTTTGCAAGCAAGCTACTTTATTAGGACTTAATTGTAGTTTATTCATAGACACTTCCTTACTTTTGATAGTCATGAATGATAACACCTTGTACCACACGATTTACGGTACCTGTAGGAGACGGTGTATCTGGTTTATTTTCTACCTTGAGTGAAGTCAATAGGGCAAAGAGTTGGGCATAAACGATGTAAGGGAAGACACGGTAAATATCGTTCAAGACACCGCCACAACCAAGGGCCACTTCTTTGACATTTTCAAGACCAAAGGCTTGATCACTCAAAAGCACAACACGACGAGCAATATGATCACCAGCAACTTCACGAACCAAGTCCAAATCGTACTTGCGAGTGTAGTCTGTCGTTGTGCCAAAGATCAAAACAACTGTGTCTTCGTTGATCAATGATTTTGGACCGTGACGGAAGCCAACTGGGCTTTCATACATAGTCGCCACTTGACCAGCTGTTAGTTCCAAAATCTTCAACTGAGCTTCATGAGCAAGGCCAAAGAAAGGACCAGCGCCTAGGTAGATGACACGGTTAAAGTCAAGGTCAACCAGCTCTTTGACATCTTCTGCATTGTCTAGAACCTTACGCGCAAGGCTCGTCACAACTTCAAAACGTTCAGCTTTCACAGCAAATTCTGTAGGATCAAAGACCAAGAGAGCTGTTAGCATCATAGACGTAAAGCTAGAAGTCATGGCAAATCCAGCGTCATTCGAAGCAGCTGGTTGCAAGAGTAAGAGATTGCGGTCATCGCCATGAGCTTGTAAAGCCAATTTCCCTTCTGCAGCACATGTAATGGTCACTTGATAGAGGTCATCAACCAAGGCTTTAGCCAAATCAACCGTCGCCACACTTTCAGGCGAATTCCCACTACGAGCAAAGGATACAAGGACAGTCGCCACATCTTTTTTCAAATAAGTTTCTGGATTGGCAACAATATCAGTTGTCGCAATGGCATTGAAATTCCATTTGCGTTCGTCATAGACTTCCTTAAAGTAAGGCACCAAGGTATCTCCCACATAAGCAGAAGTCCCAGCACCTGTCAAGATAACCTTAATATAGTCATGTTTATCCGCAATCCCTTGTAGGAAGGCTGCAATTTCTTCCCGTTTTGCTTTATAGGCTTCAAAAGCCTCTTTCCATACATCAGGCTGTTGGTAGATCTCACGAGTCGTGATTTCTGCACCCAGTTCAAGTAATTCTTCTTTTGTGTAATTTAGCATAGAGTTCCTCTAATCTATTGTTGTTTCATTCCTATTGAAAATATGGGAACGGGATTGACTCCCATTCCCATGTATATTCTATATAAGATGCTCTAAGTCACATCTTATTCATCTTCGTCATCATCGAAGCCAGCTAACAGATCGTTGACTTTTACAATGCTTTCTGCAGCACGGCTCTTGTAGTCCGCATCTGCACCTGTAAGGCTGGCATTGATAAATTCAATCACCATTGGAAGATTCATTCCTGCGTAGAGTTCAATGTCGCGGCCTTCCATAATCAAACGGCTTACCACGTTACATGGTGTTCCACCGAGAAGGTCCGCAAAGACTAGGAAATCATCCAATCCTTCGATAGCAGCTTCAAATTTTGCAGTAAATTCTTCTGGACCATCTTCTGGAAGAAGAGCCACTGCGTGAATGTTGTCCTGTGGACCCATGATCATTTCTGTGCTACCTTTCAGTTCTTCACAGAAACGACCATGACTCACCAAAATTAATGATTTACTCATAAATTATGCGCCCATTCCAAGCAAGAATTTACCGATGAATGAAAGACCTACTGCAAGAACGATAATGATACCGATCGCTTTAGTAGAGTTCATACCTTTCTTACCAAGCAACCAGAAGATAAAGGCAGTAAAGATTGCTGGAAGCAAGCGTGGGAAGATTGAGTTCAAGATGTCTTGGAAGTCAATCATCTTTTCACCGATTGGCAATTTGTAAGAAATGTCAAAGTTGATCATTGTTGCTACAAGAGCACCCATCATGAAGACACCAAGTACAGATGCAGCGTCAATCAAAGCTGTCAAGGTACTTTGCATGTTGTTGATAAGGTTAACCCCTTCTTTGTAGGCAAATTCCAATTGTTTCCAACGGAAGATATCATAAGCAACTGCAACTGCGATCCAAAGGAAGATACCCCATGGTTGGCCAGCGATAGCCATAGTTGCTGCGATAGATCCCATGATAGCAGGTACAAGTGAACCAAAGATTGTATCTCCAAGAGGAGCAAATGGTCCCATCAAACCTGTCTTGATACCGTTAACGGCATCTTTTGAACCCACACCATCTTTTTCTTCCATGGCAAGGTCAAAACCAGCGATAATTGTGTGGAAGAATGGTGAAGTATTGAAGAATTGAGTATGAACTTTCATCATTTCTTTCAATTCAGGAGTTCCATCCCCATACATTTTACGCAATTGAGGCAAGATCATGTAAAGGTAACCAGAAGCTTGCATACGTTCGTAGTTCCAACCTAATTGGAAAGTAAACAAGCTACGTTTGTTGATTTGATTAAAATCTTCTTTTGTAAGTTTGTAATTAGAATTCGTCATCTTCAATTTCCCCACTTTCTGATGGTGTAGAAGGTGCTGCTACAGCTACTTTTTGGCTGTTCTTAAAGTGAACAACTGCAAGGAAGATACCTACGATAGAGATACCGATCATAGACAAACCTTTGAAGTTGTTAGCAAAGCCAATCTTTTCAGCAACATCAGCAGGAAGAGTACCAAGGATACCCGCAACTGCTCCACCAAGACTTGTTACGTTTGAGTAAAGTACAGTCAACATAGCTGTCAAACCGAATCCCATTGCAAGGTAGTGAAGGTTACGTTTAACTGGAAGGTAACGAAGCAAGATTGCGAATCCAAGACCTGGAAGCATACGACCTGCAAGTGTCAAACCGTCTGCAACCCATTGATATTCTTTAACTAGGTCTACTACTGATTGTACGAAAGCACCACCAAAAGCAAGAGCGAAGAATACTGGAAGGGCACGAGAAAGAGCCCAAGGCACTGCACCAAGTAGGTAGTTGCGCTCGATACCTTTGTAGTCAAAGCGTTCGATTGCAGCATCAATACGGTGTGCAAAGAAAGTAGTAGTCATACGTCCAAGAACGTCGAAGTATGTCAAAAGTGCTGCTACTGGTACAGCGATTGTTGTGATCGCAAGATCTGTATCAATACCTTGAGAGATAGAGAATGCTGTTGCAAGAACCGCACCAGAAGTTGCGTCGATACGAGAAGCACCACCGAAGGTACCAACCCCGAGAACGAACAACTGCAAGCTACCACCGATAAACAAACCAGTTGTCACATCTCCCATGATCAAACCAGTAATGAAACCAGCGAATACAGGGGAACCTGCAGATGAAACGATTGTCAACTCATCACAGATTTGATAAGCTGAGTACAAAGTGAGAAGTAAAATTTGCCACCATTGTATCATAACAATGACCTCCTAAAAATTTTTTCCTATTTTAATAAGCTCAAAAAGTCTGAAACTGGATCATTTGGGACCATTTGAGCAGTGAGTTTCACACCTTTTTCTGCTAGTTTGTGGAAATCTTCCACATCCTTGTCTACCACGTTGATAGAACGTGTGATAGAGCGAGTTTCTGGTGTTTGAGACATATTGCCGACGTTGAGTGTTTCAAGCGGAACACCTGCTTCGACCAAACCAAGGAAACGGTCTGGTTTACGTGCAACGATAAAGAGACGTTGGCTATCGTATTTACCAGCAAGGATATTCGCTGCTGCTTTCTCAACTGGCAAGATACTGAGTTTCACACCTGGTGGTGTCGCAAGTTTCAAACCACTCTTTTCAATATCGTTGTTAACGACTTCATCGTCTACAACCATAATGCGCGAAACGTTTAGTTTCCCAGCCCAAAGATTGGCTACTTGACCGTGGATCAAACGTCCATCGATACGGCATCCTACAATTGTCATAAGTTTTCCCCCTTTATGTGTTTTAGTGTAGGTTTACGAGTTAAATGAATCTCTTCTTTATATTCACCTTCAGTTTCAAAGATGATGATGCGGTTAGCACCTTCCTTGAGATAACTATGAGGGATATAAAGTGAGAGGGTCGGGCCGACATTCCAGAAACGTCCTAGGTGACGCCCGTTGACAAAGGCAACTCCCTTACCAAACTCAGACAAGTCTAAGTAGGTATCCTTCGGCTCTTCAACAGTAAAGTCGAAAGCGTAAAAGGCTGGTTGTCCTTCTGTCCATCCTTTTGAAAAATCAATCTTCTCAGGATTATCCAGTGGTAGTGGATATTGTTTCCAATTTAGTAAGAAATGTAGATCCTTGCAGACACCTGTACGAATTCCTTTATGTTGCGTATCTGCCAAGAACTTATGTCCGTAGTTGACACGCCCCATATTTTCGATCAGGATATCAATCTCTGAAAAGCCTTCTCGGTTGCCCTGACAGTAGATATCTTCACCAATCTCTGTCTGGTATTGAGTAGCAATCCATTGACCATCTACAAAGAGTTGAGCTCGGTCACGTCCATCGATGATACGGAGGCGTTCCTCTTCTGCATCCCAACTTGCCTCAGTGCGGTAGAGAAGGTAGCCATAACTTTGACCAAGTTCTTCCATCGCTTTTGGATAGAGGCTTTCAGTAGGACTAGAGAGACTATCCAGGGTTTCAAACAAGGAAACTTTTTCGACTAATGGAATGGCCTCTATCTCCATGCTTTTCTTATAGAGCGGTTCCAACTGTGGATACTCTGGGAAGTGTGTTGCCATCATCTTCTTAACCGCTAGGTATTTAGCAGTTGGATTTCCTTCTTCATCGAGAAGGGCATCATAGTCGTAAGATGTAACTTGTGGCAAGTCCAAAGTTCCTCGAGCCGAGCAACCATTCATGAAACCAAAGTTTGTTCCGCCATGGAACATATAAAGGTTAATCGAACCTTGCTCCAAAACCTCTCGAACAGCTTCTGCCAATTCTTTAGGATCACGTGTGATGATGGGTTCTTTCCAACGGTTGAACCAGCCGTCCCAGAATTCCATACACATGAGGGGCCATTTCTTGCCATACTCATCAAAGAATTCCTGCATCTGTGAAAAGTTGTACGGAGCTTTAGAACCGAAGTTTCCTGTCACAAAGAGGTCGTCTTCGATCAAGGTTCCGGCTTTCAGAGTAGCCCTCCATGGACCATCTGAAGTAAAGAGTGGGCAATCAATCCCTCGGTCTTCCATCAATTTCCGAATGGCTCGTAGATAAGACTTATCTTCTCCATAAGAGCCATATTCATTTTCGACTTGCATCATGAGAATGTTTCCGCCATTATCCAACAAGCGAGGTACAAGCCTTGGCAATAATTGGTCATAATAGCGAGCAACAGCCTCTATGTAGGCTGGGTCGGACGAGCGGATTCGCATGTCCTTGGTCAAGAGCCAAGCCGGCAAGCCACCAAATTCCCATTCTGCACAGATAAATGGAGACGGGCGTACAATAGCATAGAGACCCAGATCTTGTGCAATTTGAAGAAATCTCTCCAAATTTCTGGCACCTTCAAAATCAAACTCCCCTTCAACAGGTTCGTGTAAATTCCAAGCCACATAGGTCTCGACTGTATTAAAGCCAAGCGCCTTTAAGTTATAGAGAGAATGATACCAATCCTCTGCTGGAATCCTAAAATAATGAATGGCGCCGGACAAAATCTTGAACGGTTTTTCGTCTAAATAGAAATCGTCCTCAATTTTAAATCTTGTCATGTTATTACCTCTGACGAATTAAGTTCGCGCTTTCATTTATTATAATATTAACTATAATCAAATCTTTTGCATTTGTCAATAGGTTTTAGAAAATTCTTTAAAATTTTTCTATTTTTTTACTTCTTTTTTACCAAAATTATCTAAAAAATAGCATGAAATGAGGGCTTTTGCATGACCTCTGTTTTAATGGCGCTTTTATATATGTGCAAAATAATATTTTTAATGTATTATGTTATTTTTTCATCTAAATGCTACTATTTTCTTTGTGTTTGTGGTAAAATCAAAGAAGGAGAAAGAAAAAAATTGAGGTGCAATTATGGCTATTCCAAAATACCAATATATTAAAGACGAACTCAAGAATAAAATCATCTCAGGTCAATTTGCGAGTGGAGACAAGTTTTATACTGAAGCAGAGTTGATCGCCATGTATGATGTCAGTTCTATCACAGTTGTTCGTGCCTTGAACGACCTTGCCAAAGATGGCTATATTGTCCGCCAACAAGGAAAAGGAACTTTTGTTTCACGCGCTCGTAAGCACAAACTCGTTGAGTTTTCAGACGTAGAAATTTTTGAAACAAAGGACGATAAGGTAACTGTCCTTTCTATCGAACGTGGAAATAAGCTTGAATATTTGGAAAAACTTGGTTTGCGTGGAGACCAGTTCTACTACAAGATCGAACGGACACGTCAAACTAACGGTGTGACCTATATCTACCACACTTCTTATATTCCCGAACAATATATCAATGCCAACTATCCAAATCTTGACTATTATAGTTCTATCTATAAACGTTTCAAATTGGATTACCGCATTCACATGACTGATGAGCATTTTGAGGAAATCAACGAAATCGCATTCCCAACACCCGAGCATGCTGCTTCTACGTTGGGAATTGATACACAATTTCCAACTGTCTTCCAAACAAAGACTACAAAACTTGAGGCCACTGGCCAAGTCCTTGCCTATAGTGAAACTTATAAGCGAGCTGACTACTACAAAATCAAATTCATCTCGTGTGATCGAGGTCATTAAGAAAAAGCTTGAGCCTAGCTCAGGCTTTTTCTATGTTCATTATAGCATGCACCATTTAGTATGAACATATGACGAAGGGTAATTCTTTAATTAGTAGTGCTTTTACTAAAAACAAGTTAAATATTAGCTAGATTTTCCTTGTTTTTAGTTTTTTGACAATTTTTTCCTAAATCTTATGATTTCCTCCATTTATTATAGTTCTTTCATAAAGCCGCTTGACTTTTTATATCTTAGATAATAAAATAAAAACAGTTTTGTGTAAACGCTATCATACAATATAATAACAGGGAGGTTTTATCATGAAACTAGAAAAGAAACAGCGCTTCTCCATTCGTAAGTACGCGATTGGAGCAGCTTCTGTACTCATAGGATTTGCTTTTGGTACCCAAGTCGTGTCTGCTGACAGCGTCACTCCAACACCAGAAAATCCAAGCGCAGCTCAGACTGCTCAAGGAGAATCACAGACAGCTGAGACATCAGTTGAAAGCAAGCTTGAAGAAAGAGTTGAAGCAAAGGGAGCTTCAGCCACAATCGCTCCAACAGTCGAAAAAACTGAATCCCCAGCAGTTGCAGAAAAAATTGACGAGACTCCAGTCATTGAAAAAGCTACTCCTGTTTCAGAAGAAAACTCAGAACCAGTAAAAGCCGACGAAGACAAGAAAAATGAAACCGTCACACCTGCAGTAACCGCTCCGAGCACTGAACGAGCAAGTCAAGTAAATGAAAAACTGGCAAAAAGAAAAATGATCTCAATCGATGCTGGACGCAAGTACTTCTCACCTGAGCAACTCAAGGAAATCATCGACAAAGCTAAACACTACGGCTATACTGACCTCCATCTCTTAGTCGGAAATGATGGCATGCGTTTCATGCTGGACGACATGACAATCAAAGCCAATGGAAAAACCTATGCCAGTGAAGATGTCAAACGTGCTCTCGAAAGCGGAACTGATGCCTACTACAAGGATCCAAACGGCAATCATTTAACAGAAAGTCAGATGACGGACTTGATCAACTATGCTAAAAACAAAGGCATTGGTCTCATCCCAACTGTAAACAGCCCTGGCCACATGGATGCGATTTTGCATGCCATGAAAGAACTAGGCATCCAAAAACCAAACTTTACCTACTTTGATAAGGAATCTGCTCGTACCGTTGACCTTGATAACAAAGAAGCAGTTGCATTTACCAAGGCTCTGATTGACAAGTATGCTGCTTACTTCGCTGGCAAATCTGACATTTTCAATATCGGACTAGACGAATATGCAAATGATGCTACAAACGCCAAGGGCTGGAGCGTTCTGCAAGCTGATAAATACTATCCAAACGAAGGCTACCCTGTAGGAGGATATGAGAAATTTATCGCCTACGCCAATGACCTTGCTCGTATCGTTAAATCTCACGGTCTCAAACCAATGGCCTTTAACGATGGTATCTACTACAATAGCGACACTAGCTTTGGAACTTTTGACAAAGACATCATCGTTTCTATGTGGACTGGTGGATGGGGCGGATACGACGTCGCTTCTTCTAAACTTCTAGTTGAAAAAGGCCACCAAATCCTTAATACCAACGATGCTTGGTACTATGTTCTCGGACGAAATGCCGATGGCCAAGGCTGGTACAACCTCGACCAAGGACTCAATGGTATCAAGAACACTCCAATCACTTCTGTACCAAAATCTGATGGGGCTACTATCCCGTTCATCGGTGGTATGGTAGCTGCTTGGGCGGATACCCCATCTGCACGCTATTCACCATCACGCCTCTTCAAACTCATGCGTAGCTTCGCAAATGCCAATGCTGAATACTTTGCAGCTGATTATGAGTCTGCTGAGCAAGCTCTGAAAGAAGTACCAACAGACCTTAACCGCTATACTGCAGAAAGTGTCGCAGCTGTAAAAGAAGCTGAAAAAGCCATTCGCTCACTCGATAGCAACCTCAGCCGTGCCCAACAAGACACCATTGACCAAGCAATCGCAAAACTCCAAGAAGCTGTAAGCAATTTGACCTTCACACCAGAGGCTCAAAAAGAAGAAGACGCGAAACGCGAAGTTGAAAAACTTGCCAAGAACAAGGTAATCTCTATCGATGCTGGACGTAAGTACTTCACGCTCGACCAACTCAAACGCATCGTAGACAAGGCGAGCGAACTCGGCTACTCTGATGTGCATCTTCTCCTAGGAAATGATGGACTTCGCTTCCTCCTTAATGACATGACCATCACAGCTAACGGAAAAACTTATGCAAGTGACGATGTCAAGAAGGCCATTATCGAAGGAACAAAAGCTTACTACGATGATCCAAACGGAACTACTCTTAGTCAAGCTGAAATCACTGAATTGATCGAGTACGCAAAATCAAAAGGCCTCGGACTCATCCCAGCAATCAACAGCCCAGGTCACATGGATGCCATGCTCGTCGCTATGGAAAAACTTGGAATCAAGAATCCTCAAGCCAACTTTGACAAGGTCTCCAAAACAACCATGGACCTTGAAAACGAAGAGGCGATGAACTTTGTCAAAGCCCTCATCGGCAAGTACATGGACTTCTTTGCAGGCAAGACAAAGATCTTCAACTACGGTACAGACGAATATGCCAATGATGCCACTAACGCTCAAGGCTGGTACTACCTCAAATGGTATGGACTCTATGGCAAGTTTGCTGAGTACTCTAACACTCTTGCTGCTATGGCTAAAGAAAGAGGTCTTCAACCAATGGCCTTCAACGATGGTTTCTACTATGAAGACAAGGATGATGTTGAGTTTGACAAGGATGTCATCATCTCTTACTGGTCTAAGGGATGGTGGGGTTACAACCTTGCAACGCCTCAGTACCTGGCAAGCAAAGGCTACAAATTCCTTAACACCAACGGAGACTGGTACTACATTCTCGGCCAAAAACCTGAAGATGGTGGCGGTTTCCTCAAAAAAGCAATTGAAAACACTAAAAAAACACCATTTAACCAGCTTGCATCTACCAAATATCCTGAGGTAGACCTTCCAACAGTTGGAAGCATGCTTGCCATCTGGGCAGACAAACCAAGCGCTGAGTACAAGGAAGAAGAAATCTTTGAACTCATGACTGCCTTTGCAGACCACAACAAAGACTACTTCCGCGCTAACTACAATGCCCTCCGCGAGGAGCTTGCTCAAATCCCTGCAAACTTGGATGGATACAGCAAGGAAAGCTTGGATGCCCTAAATGCAGCTAAAGAAGCTCTCAACTACAACCTCAACCGTAACAAACAAGCCGAGCTAGACGCTCTCGTAGCCAAACTCAAAGCAGCCCGCCTAGGCCTCAAACCAGCAGCAACCCACTCAGGAAGCCTCGATGAAAACGAACTAGCTGCCAATGTTGAAACCAAACCGGAACTCATCACAAGAGCAGAAAAGATTCCTTTTGAGGTTATCAAAAAAGAAAATCCGAACCTCCCAGCTAAGCAAGAAAAGATTGTCACACCAGGTGTAGATGGTGAACGCACTCATTACATCTCTGTCCTTACTGAAAATGGGAAACAAACAGAAACGGTTCTAGATAGCCAAGTAACCAAGGAACCTGTGACCCAAGTGGTTGAAATCGGTGCCCCTATTACTCACAAAGGGGATGAACACGGTCTTGCTCCAGCTGCCGAAGCGAAACCAAGACTGGATATCCAAGAAGAAGAAATTCCGTTCACTACTGTGACACGTGAAAATCCACTCTTGCTCAAAGGGAAGACTCAAGTCGTTACTAAAGGCGCTAACGGCCGTCGCAGTCATTACTACTCTGTGAGCACTAGTGCTGACGGTAAGGAAGTGAAAACTCTTGTAGATAGCCTTGTGACTCAAGAAGCAGTGACCCAAGTTATTGAAGTCGGAACCCTTGTAACCCATGTAGGAGACGAACACGGTCTTGCCCCAGCTGCAGAAGAAAAACCTAGACTAGACATTCAAGAAGAAGAGATTCCTTTCACTACCGTGACACGTGAAAATCCGCAATTGCCAAAAGGACAAAGTCAAGTCGTCGTTACTGGTGTAAATGGTCGCCGTACGATTTTCTACTCTGTCAGCACCACTGCTGACGGCAAGGAAGAAAGAACCCTTGTCAATAGTGCGGTATCGCAGGAAGCGGTCGCTCAGGTTGTCGAAGTCGGAACTGCCGTTGAGAAAGCTGAGCAAGTTGAAGCAACTACTAGCAAAGCAGATGAAAAACAACTCCCTGCAACAGGAAGTCAAGACTCTGCAGGCTTGGTCGCAGCAGGACTCATGGCCACACTAGCAGCCTACGGACTCACTAAGAGAAAAGAAGATTAAACCTCTTCGATAAGCATACAAAAAAGCGAGATTGAATCTCGCTTTTTATTGTTAGGATTAATCACCAAGTCCGATACGTTCAAAAATATCATCCACTCGTTTAGTGTAGTATGCAGGGTTGAAGATTTCGTCGATTTCCTCTTGAGTCAGACGCGAAGTCACTTCTGGATCTGCTTCAAGAAGTGGTTTAAAGTCTACTTGGTTATCCCAAGAGTAGGATGTTTTTGGTTGCACCAAGTCATAGGCTTGCTCACGGGTCATTCCCTTCTCAATCAAGGTCAACATAGCACGTTGGCTAAAGATAAGACCAAAAGTAGAGTTCATATTGCGGATCATGTTTTCTGGGAAGACCGTCAAGTTTTTGACGATATTTCCAAAGCGGTTGAGCATGTAGTCGATCAAAATGGTTGTATCTGGTGTGATGATACGCTCAGCTGATGAGTGAGAAATATCGCGTTCGTGCCAGAGAGCGACGTTTTCATAGGCCGTCACCATGTGACCACGGATAACACGCGCAAGACCTGTCATGTTTTCAGAACCGATAGGGTTGCGTTTGTGAGGCATTGCTGAAGAGCCTTTTTGCCCTTTGGCAAAGAACTCTTCCACTTCACGTTGCTCAGACTTTTGCAGACCACGAATTTCAGTCGCCATACGTTCGATTGAAGTCGCGATGCTAGCAAGAACTGCAAAGTACTCAGCGTGAAGGTCACGAGGAAGCACCTGTGTAGAGATTTCTTGAGCACGGATACCCAGCTTGTCGCAGACGTATTCCTCTACAAATGGTGGGATGTTGGCAAAGTTACCAACTGCACCAGAGATTTTACCAGCTTCCACACCAGCAGCTGCATGCTCGAAACGCTCGATGTTGCGCTTCATTTCGCTATACCAAGTCGCCAATTTAAGACCAAAAGTTGTAGGCTCAGCGTGCACACCGTGGGTACGCCCCATCATGATGGTGAACTTGTGCTCCTTAGCCTTGTCAGCAATGATGTTGGTGAAGTTTTCAAGGTCACGACGGATGATGTCGTTGGCCTGCTTGTAGAGGTAACCATAGGCCGTATCCACCACGTCGGTAGAAGTCAACCCATAGTGAACCCACTTGCGCTCTTCACCAAGAGTCTCAGAAACCGCACGCGTGAAAGCCACCACATCGTGGCGCGTCTCCTGCTCAATCTCCAAAATACGGTCGATGTCAAAGTTCGCCTTTTCGCGAATCAAAGCCACATCTTCCTTAGGGATTTCCCCCAACTCAGCCCATGCCTCGTCAGCCAAGATTTCCACCTCAAGCCAAGCACGGTATTTATTTTCTTCACTCCAAATGTTCGCCATTTCGGGGCGAGAGTAACGGTTGATCATTGTTTCCTCCTTATTTTAACAACATATTGCTTATTAGTTAATATTTCCGATTTCCATAATAAAATTATGGACTGATTTAATATAAACTCCATCAAAAATACTCGGAACAAAATCAAAAATTGTAGAGTTAACAGTAATAATCCCTATTTCAACACAGTCAAAACGAACTTTCAACTCCTCCTCAAAAATTGATTTATTATCTAAAAATATTTTCTTTATTTTTTCTAGTTTCGATATCTCTTTATCAACTCTATTTACTAATCTAGTAATTTCATCAAGAGAATGTTGTAGCCCGTAATTTTTTAAATCATAAATATACAACGTACCGTCTGAAGCAAACAAGATATCTAATTCTCTCTTTACCCCCTTATAGTCTCCACCCAACAATTGCTTGATCTTTGGAAATGCCGGTTTCCCTGATTTATTATTGACCATTAAATCACAGTTGATTATTGAAAAATCATATTTAGACATTAGGCATAATTTGATATATGGTAATGTTTGTTCATCATAAAATTTAGTTATTTCTTTATTTATGTTGTGATGTGAGGAAATTCTCCTTGATAATATATCTCCAGGGAGATGCCACACACCCTCATTTAATAAAGATAAACTTGTTAAATAATAATTCTTATATTTTAATAATGGTTTATGAAAAATTGAAAGCCTTTTGAATGATACAAACTCAGCCACAAAAGAGTGAAATTTTGAGATATCAATAGGTGAGCAATCTAATCTAAGCTCCTTACTTAATCTTACATGTTTACTAACAAAAGCATTAAAAATTTCCTTCACTTCATCCGGAGTCTCTATTCTAGAATAAATTTTTTTATTTAACATATCAACTATTCTATTTATATTTTTAGTATCACTTAATAAATAATTAACTTCACTATTATATTCTTCTATTTTATTTACAAAATTATAGATAGATGTTCTAAGTTGATATATATCATTTTCTAAGAAAACTGATTCATTTATTCTTCCCTCATCTCCAATCTCTCCACAACTTTGATTTTTTTTCAAAAACTCTGGCCAATCAGATTCAGCAATAATATCCAATGTTTTATAGGACAATGTATACCCCTGAATATTTCTCTTGAAAGAATCTCTTATTTTTATAGGATCAAATTTAAACTCATTAAAAAATTTTGGAAATATAGACTTTGACATTCTCTTATGCAAGCCTAATGTTTCCTTATTACAGTATAGACAAATTTCATCAAATTTTGACTGCAAGTCCGCTGGTGGGAACTCCCCCCACTGATTATTACTAAAGCTTATCCTCTTACTATTATTCCACCTCTTAACAAAATACCTAGAATTTGAGTCAGATGTAAATATACACTTGATTACTCCCCAATAAAATAACAAATTATAATCTGTTCCATATCGTTCAAAATACTTCTCAGCTTCTATTTCCTCAGCAGAAGTTCTTTCCTCCCTGAGCAATAATAAATTAATCATGTAATTAACAGATGCTTTCATTTCACCCAATAATGCAGTACTTAAATCATCTTTTGTACATCCAACTTTCTGTACGAGAAATATCAATTTTTCCAAATCATTTTCAGGTTCTTTATTTAAATCTATTTCTTGATTTTGTGATAAAGTAGAAACAAAACTCGCAAATATTATTAAATTTATTAATAATTTTTTTCTAGGATACAAATCAAGAATCTTTTCGATTGACTCATTAATTAATTCATTTAATGTTTCAAAAATGTATTCTTCACAAAAATAATCCCCAGTTATATTAAGTTTACTTTCTTTAATAATTTTATTAAGAAAAAAATTATTGACAGTTCTTCCATTACCAAGTACTATTTCATCAGGTATATCAACTCCTTTTTCCTCAGAATATTTTTTTATTAATTCTAGGACTTCAGGATTATCATACACTTTGTATCTTCCTTTAATTATAATCAATATGTAGATAAATATTTGGGCATTCTGCCGTTTTAAGTATTCTTCTGTAAAAAAATTAAATTCAGTAATCTTGTTATCTAACACCTAAAAATCAATCCCTTTCCCAAACTCCTCCACCTCATCTGGCACATCACTAAACAAAGTCACATGTCCCATCTTGCGGTTGTGCTTCGCTTCTATTTTACCATACATATGGAGGTGGGCGCTTGGATTTTCTGCGACATATTTCTCAGCAACCTCGACGTGTTGGCCGAGAACGTTAAGCATGACTGCTGGAGCATGTAATTTTATTTCTGGCAACGGTGCTCCCAGAACGCCCAAAATATGAGTATCGAATTGCGAGAAGTCACAAGCTTCAATTGAATAATGCCCTGAGTTATGTGGGCGAGGGGCAATCTCGTTGACGATAATATCATCAGCTGTCGCAAACATCTCCACGCAGAGGGTTCCAGACAAGTTAAGCTGTTCTGCAATTCGCACTGCCATTGCTTTGGCTTTTTCAGCTAGACTTGCAGAAATTCGAGCAGGCACAATGGTCTTAGATAGGATATTGTTGCGGTGGATATTTTCCTGAACTGGGAAAACCGTCACATCCTTGCCATTTCCTGATACGATGACAGAAATCTCAAGGTCAAAATTGACAAATTCTTCCAAGACACAGTCAGCTGAATCTGCTAGTTCATAGGCTTCTTCCAAGTCTGCTTCTGAGCGAATGACCTTTTGCCCATGCCCATCGTAGCCACCAGTCGCCGTCTTGAGGACATAGTTTTTGGCCAGGTCAATCTCCGCCAAGTCTTGGCTAGAATTCACAACCTTGTATGGAGCCACCGTTACTTGGGCCTTCTTGGAAAGGAAGTCCTTTTCAAAGATACGATTTTGAGAAATGCGGAGCAGGTCAGTTCCTTGAGGAAGTTGTCCATCCCTGATGACAGCATCCAAACCGTCAGCATCAACATTTTCAAACTCATAGGTGAGGACATCGCAACGCTCAGCTAGCTGACGGAGGGCATCCACATCGTTATAAGGAGCCACGATGATTTCCGCCACACGAGAGGCCGGGCAATCCGCCGCAGGATCCAGCGCGATAACCTTGTGCCCCATGTAGATAGCAGAAATGGCCATCATCTGTCCCAGCTGACCACCACCGATAATTCCGATTGTTTTAGATGAGCTCATTTGTAGACTCCTCTGCGATTTTTCCTTGTTCTTCTGCGAAATCAGCCAACGCTGTCGCGATAGCCTGATCCTCTACTGACAGGAGACGGAGGGCAAAGAGTGCCGCATTTGTCGCACCTGCTTCACCGATAGCCATTGTCGCCACAGGCACGCCACCCGGCATCTGTACGATAGAGTAGAGCGAGTCCACACCGCTAAGAGCACGCGATTTGACAGGTACACCGATGACAGGAAGGGTTGTTTTGGCTGCGACCATTCCTGGCAAATGGGCTGCGCCGCCCGCACCTGCGATAATGACCTTGATACCACGACTGCGGGCTTCTTCGGCATGCTGAAACATGAGGTCGGGCGTGCGATGGGCAGAGACGACTTTCTTTTCGTAGGCAACACCGAAGCGATCTAAAACTTCAGCTGTTTTTTGCATGGTTGCCCAGTCGGATTTTGAGCCCATGATGATGGAAATTACTGGTTTAGTCATAATTTTTCCTTTTCTTCCTTTCAACAATCACCTTAGGTTGTGAGGGACGGCAGCAGCCACCAAAGGTGTTTCATGCCTAAATCGGAAGCCCAAGGTCTTCCGATTTCCCTGAACGATTGACTTATAATCCAATCGTTCTTTCACAACGGCGGTGATTGCTCTATATTAGCTCGCTAATGCTCGCAAGTCAAACGACCATTATCGTATTTGGCGACTTCGTCGCGTTATTTTTATACTTTTACTTTATAGCCTTGCTTCCGATATCTGTTCGGTAGAAGAGGCCTTCTGTGTTTTGTTTGTCGAGTTCCTTGTAGATGGTATCTTGGGCTTCTTTGACGGTATCGGCTGTGGTGACGAGCATATAGACACGTCCGCCGTTGGATAGCAGTGCTCTGCTATTTTCCGCAAACTTAGCCCCTGCATAGTAGGTGATGATGTCACCTTCGGTCTTGGCTGGAAGCTTGACACCTTTCTCATAAGAAAGCGGATAGCCGTTTGACGCGACAACCACTCCCAGAGTCACACCCTTATCCGTCCAAGTGATGTTTGGCTCCTTGCTATCGAGGATATCCGTGATATTTCGTGCAAAATCGGAGGTCAGACGAGACAAGATAATTTGTGTTTCTGGATCTCCAAAACGAGCGTTGAACTCGATGACTTTAGGACCGCCAGCAGTCAAAATAAGCCCCGCGTAGAGGACACCAAGATAAGGACGACCTTCTTTGATCATCCCTTCAAGGACTGGCTTGACAATGGTGTCAACCGCCGTATCAACCACGCTCTGTGGCAAGTGAGGAACTGGCGCATAGGCACCCATCCCGCCCGTGTTAGGGCCCTTGTCGCCATCGTAAGCACGTTTGTGGTCCTGAGCCGTTGGCATGATGTAGAACTTGTCACCATTGACAAAGGCAAAAAGTGAAAATTCCTCTCCGTCAAGAAATTCCTCGATGACCACACGCGCACCAGAATCACCGAATTTATTGTCTAAGAGCATCTCATGTGCGGCTTCGACCGCTTGCTCAACCGTCTCAGCAACGACGACGCCCTTCCCAAGCGCCAAACCATCCGCCTTGACTACGATTGGGGCACCTTTTTCTTCGATATAAGCCTTAGCTGCCTCGAAATCTGAAAATGTGCCATAGGCTGCTGTCGGAACGCCGTATTTGACCATGATTTCCTTAGCAAAATCCTTAGACCACTCTAGCTCCGCTGCAGCTTTGGTCGGGCCAAAGGCTTTGAGCCCAGCTTGATTAAAGTCATCCACGATACCAGCAGCAAGGGCATCATCTGGCCCGATGAAGGTCCAAGCAATATCGTTGGCCTTTGCAAACTCAATTAACTTAGAATGTTCGGAAATAGAGATATTTACCAATTCTAAACCATCCAGAGTCATCCCGTCATTTCCAGGAGCTACAAAGACATTTTCAACGTCTTTTGATTCAAGCAACTTCTTGGCAATCGCATGTTCACGACCACCCGAACCGACAACTAACAGCTTCATCTTTCAACCTCTTTTGCGAATTATTTACTAACATTATATCACAAACGTTCGTTTTAATCTTGTTCCGCTCCGCGTTTTAGGCAAAAAAAGGAAAGAAACTGTTTTCTTCCCTTTTGTCTTCTTAATGTCTAAAATGTCTTACGCCTGTGAAAACCATGGTCAAGCCGTATTTGTCAGCAGCTTCGATGGATTCTTGGTCACGGACAGAGCCACCAGGCTGGATGATAGCCTTAATTCCTGCTTTAGCGATTTCTTCCACGTTATCGGCGAATGGGAAGAAGGCATCGGAAGCAAGAACAGCTCCGTCAAGGCGGTCTTTAGCTTGGTCAATGGCGATGCGAACAGAAGCCACTCGGTTGGTTTGACCTGGGCCAACACCAAGTGTCATGTGGTCGTTGGTCACGATGATTCCGTTTGATTTGACGTACTTGATAGCCTTCCAAGCGAACTCAAGAGCTGTCGCTTCTGTCTCGGTTGGTTGGCGTTTAGTCACTACTTGCCAGTCAGCTGGGCTTTCCTTGACCACGTCTTGGTTTTGCACCAGAAGTCCACCGACCACACCTGTGTATTCCTCTTCCACTTCACTAGCCTCTTGAGCGTCAAATGGCAAGGCAAGGATACGCAAGTTTTTCTTTTTGTTGGTCAAAATGGCTAGCGCTTCATCCGTATAGCTTGGTGCGATGATGATCTCAAGGAAAACGCCGTGCATCTTCTCAGCAGTCGCAGCATCCACCTCACGGTTAAGGACGACAATTCCACCAAAGATAGACACCGGGTCAGACTCATAAGCATAGTCCCAAGCAGTTTCGATGTCATCAGCTTGACCAATTCCACATGGGTTCATGTGTTTGAGAGCCACAACGGTTGGACGATCTTTGAAATCACGGATAATACGGATGGCCGCATCCGCGTCACGAATGTTATTGAAGGACAATTCCTTACCGTTGAGCTGTTTCGCTGAAGCAATCGAATAGTCAGTCGGCAAAGCTTTTTGGTAGAAGTCAGCGTCCTGCTGAGGATTTTCCCCATAGCGCATGGCTTGTTTGAGGTCATAGGTCAAAGTGAGCTTTTCTGGTTTTGCTTCGCCCACTTGAGCTGTGAAATATTCTGCAATCAAGGCGTCATAAGCCGCTGTGTGACGAAAAACCTTGGCTGCTAAACGTTGGCGAGTTTCGTAAGTCGTTTCACCATTGGCTGACAACTCGTCCAAAACCACTGCATAGTCTGCAGGATCTACCACAACAGTTACACTAGCGTGGTTCTTCGCTGCTGAGCGAAGCATAGATGGACCACCAATATCGATGTTTTCAACGGCTTCCGCATAAGTCACATCTGGTTTGAGAATCGTTTCCTTGAAAGGATAGAGGTTGACCACTACAAGGTCAATGAGCTCGATCTGATTGTCCTTAGCCGCTTCCAAGTGGCTATCCAAGTCACGACGAGCAAGGAGACCACCGTGGATATTTGGGTGGAGAGTCTTGACACGACCATCCATCATTTCTGGGAAACCAGTCACATCATCGATAGCAATGGTCTTCACCCCAGCATTATCAAGGACAACTTTAGTCCCACCTGTCGAGATGATGTCCCAACCAAGTTTTTTAAGTTCTTGGGCAAATTCAACAATGCCCGCTTTGTCTGAGACGCTGATTAAGGCGCGTTTAGTCATTTGTTCTCCTTTTCTAAAACCATATATTTAACTTCGTATAAAATATCTATTAGATACACTTCTTTTGAAGCTTTACCCCATATAGGGTATTTAATAATATTTTTTATTCCACTATCTATGAAATTAATCAACCATACTATTATAGCTACGATTAAAATTAAACCCAAAAATGTTTCAACAGAAATAGCTGTCTCATCTGCAACAAATAATTTATTTAAAGCCAAAGTGATAAAAGACGTTACCAAAATTATACCAACTATGCCTATCGACTTTACTAAACTTTCATACTTCTTAATTTTATTATCCTGTTTATCTGTCAAATCAGCTATTAACAACTTCACAGCATAACTAGCTTTTTCTCCATACATAAGAATCAATTCATACTTTATTTCTCTACATAGCTCTTCAAATTTATTAGGTTTTCCATCTGAAATTTTATCAAATTTTCGACTGAGATAAATAAAGTACATCAAAGAAAACATAGTAAAAATAAGAGAAGCTATTTTAATACACAAATCACCAAAATCCCACAACCAAACTACATAACTTGTTAACATTAGGGTAATAAATACAATTAAGCTAATTAGAAATTTATTTCTAATTTTTATTACTTTAGGGTAAAATTGTTTTTCATACTCATTAAAAAATTCTTCAAATTCTTTAACTTTGTCTAGTAAAGTCTTAACAGCTTTATTATTCAAAATTTACTTCCTATCCACTCCCAAGCTATCCAGCACCTCTGGATACAACTTGTACTCTGCCTCATGAATCCGAGCTTCAAAGCTTTCGATAGTATCATCTGCTAGACGTGGCACACGGACTTGTTTGATGACCTTGCCTGTATCCACACCTGAGTCCACCCAGTGAATGGTCACGCCACTCTCAGTAACACCAGCATTCCAAGCATCCTCAATTCCATGAGCTCCTGGAAATTCTGGTAGGTAGGCCGGATGAATGTTAATGATCCGACCCTCGTAAGCAGCGAGCAAAGTTGGCCCAACGATTTTCATATATCCTGCTAGGCAAACCAAGTCAATCTGGTGTTCTTCCAATAGTTCGACAAGAGCTGCTTCGTAGTCTGCCTTGTTCTCAAACTCCTTGAGTTCAAAAGCATAGGACAGAACGCCGAGCTTGTCTGCACGCTCGAGCACATAGGCGTCACGATGGTCTGAAAAAACAAACTCCAATGGAAATTCTTCGGCAATCACCTGAAAATTTGAGCCATTACCAGAGGCAAAAACCGCTATTTTTTTCATTTGATGATGACACTTTCGTTTTCTTTCTTGACGATGCGACCAATTTCATAGACTGGTTCATCCAGCAATTCCTTGACACGACCTACATTTTCAGGGCTAACTGCCAACATGAGTCCCACACCCATATTGAAGATTTCAAACATTTCTTCATGCTTGATTTCACCGTATTTTTCAAGAGCCTTGAAAATCGGAAGGACTGGAACTTTTTCTTCCTCAATCTCTGCAGCCAAGTCAGCTGCAAACATACGAGGGACATTTTCGATAAAACCACCACCTGTGATGTGGGCAATACCGTTGACCAGCTCTTCCTTGATGAGTGGCAAGACAGCCTTGACATAGATACGAGTCGGCTCAAGAAGGACTTCCTTGAGTTTCTTGCCTTCCAATTCTGGCAAGACTTCCTCACCTGTATAGTCCGCAAAGACACGGCGCACGAGTGAGTAACCATTGGAGTGAATTCCACTTGAAGCAAGTCCGAGAAGAATATCTCCTTCTACCACTTTTGAACCGTCGATGATTTGAGATTTTTCAGCCACACCGACCGCAAAACCTGCCAAGTCATAGTCATCTTCGCCATACATACCAGGCATTTCAGCCGTTTCCCCACCGATGAGGGCAGCGCCTGCCTGCACACAACCTTCTGCCACACCAGCAACGACTTGTTCTAGTTTAGCTGGTTCATTCTTACCAGTTGCGACGTAGTCAAGGAAATAGAGGGGCTCCGCACCTGCAGCGATGATGTCATTGACACACATGGCCACACAGTCCTGACCGATAGTATCGTGCTTGTCATACTTGATAGCTAGCATGAGCTTAGTTCCGACACCGTCAGTCCCTGAGATCAAGACGGGTTCTTTGACCCCTGTCTTTGAAAGGTCAAACATGCCACCGAAACCACCTAGAGCTCCCATAACACCTGCACGCTCCGTACGAGCTACGTGCTTTTTGATCCGTTCAACAACTTCATAACCCGCTTCAACATCCACACCAGACTGCGCATAAGCATTTTTATTCGTCATTTTATTCATTCCTTTTCTTTAATGGAAAATCGTTATCCGCCTATTTGTAAAAACTGGTCTTTTCTTCCAAACTTCTACGATAGTCTTCCTCATAGTCGTAGAGAGGAGTTGGGTAGTCGCCGTCAAAGTAAGCGACACAGAGACCACCGTTCGGCGCATCTGTTTCAATACCAATCGAATCAATCAAGCCATCAATCGAAAGATAGGTCAGGCTATCCGCTCCAATGATTTGGCGAGTTTCTTCGACCGTATGATTGGCCGCAATCAGCTCCTGACGCGTCTGGATATCAATCCCGTAGAAGCATGGATAAGCTAGCGCTGGACTTCCAATAGCAACGTGAACCTCAGACGCACCTGCTTCTTTCAAAAGCTGAACGATGCGGCGAGAAGTTGTCCCACGAACAATGGAATCATCAATCATGACCACACGTTTGCCTTTGACAACGCCCGAAACAGCAGACAGTTTCATCCGCACCCCTTGCTCCCGCAATTCTTGAGTCGGTTGGATAAAGGTACGCTGGGTGTATTGGTTTTTGATCAGCCCCATTTCGTTTGGCAGACCTGATTCTTCCGCAAAGCCCATGGCTGCGCTGAGTGAAGAATTGGGCACACCAACCACGATATCTGCTTCATGCTTGAATTCACGCGCTAATTGTGCCCCCATTCTCTTACGAGCTGTATGGACATTAACACCATGGATATTAGAATCAGGGCGAGCAAAGTAGATATACTCCATAGAACAAATCGCCAACTGGGTATCATTCGTATAGCTATCGTACTGAATCCCATTGTCATCCACAATCACAATTTCCCCTGGTTTTACATCGCGAATCCACTCGGCACCAATGACTTCAAAGGCACAGGTTTCTGACGAAACCACCACCGCTCCGTTGGTCATTTTCCCAATCGAAAGCGGACGGAAGCCATTAGGGTCAAGCGCCGCAATCAACTTGTCCTCAAACAGCAAGATATAAGCAAAGCCACCTTTTACAAGACTGAGCGCCTCCTTGATTTTGCCCATCAAGTTCGGATTGTGACTCCGACGAATGAGGTGGGCCAAGATTTCCGAGTCTGAAGTTGAACTGAAAATTGCTCCTCTTTGTTCCAATTCTTTTTTGAGCGATTCGGCATTGGTCAAGTTTCCGTTGTGAGCAAGTCCAAACTGCATATCATGAAAGCGAAAGAGGAAGGGCTGGATGTTATCCACAGAAGCTTCGCCAGCAGTCGCATAACGCACATGCCCAATCGCGCTCGTTCCTGTCAATTTATCCAAATTAGCTGGATTTCTGAACACTTCTGATAAAAGCCCCATGTCACGATGACGCTTCAATTGCCCCTGATCATTGGAGAGGATTCCTGCCCCTTCCTGACCACGGTGCTGAAGACTATGGAGACCAAAATAGGTCAATTTAGCAGCATCTGGATGTCCCCAGATACCGAAAACACCACATTCTTCATTAAGAGATTTTACTTCGTATGTCATTTTTTATACCTTTTATTTCCCTGTGAAATAACGCACAGCCGATGCAAACAGGTGCTGGTCTTTATTTCCTGGGATGTTTTGGAAGAGACCGTCTTCATAACGTTCTGAGTGTCCCATCTTACCGATAATTTGACCATTCTTGCTAGTAATTCCTTCGATGGCATTTACAGAACCATTTGGATTGTACTTAGAATCCATACTTGGTTTGCCATCAAAGTCAACGTATTGGCTAAAGATTTGACCATTGTCGCGGAGCTCTGCAAATTCCTCAGCCGTCACGACAAACTTCCCTTCACCGTGCGATACTGGGATGGCATGGATATCGCCCACTTGCACTCCAGCCAACCATGGTGAGTTGGTATTGGCAATTCGAGTTTCCACCATCTTGGCCACGTGCTGGTTGGCATCATTGTAGAAAAGGGTTGGACTAGTACTATTAGCATCCTCAAAGTTTCCATATGGAAGAAGACCTGATTTGACCAAGGCCTGGAATCCATTACAGATACCGATAATCAAGCCACCGCGAGTGATAAAGCTATCAATGGCTGCACGCACTTTTTCATTGAGCAGGATATTGACAATAAACTTAGCTGATCCATCTGGTTCGTCCGCAGCTGAGAAGCCACCTGCAAAGAAGAGAATGTTTGCCTTGCCGATATTGTCAACCATGGTTTCAACTGACTTGACAATAGCTTCTTCATTCAAGGTCACAAATGGCACCAAGTTAACCTCTGCACCTTCTTTTTCAAATGCCTTAGCTGAGTCATATTCTGAGTTGGTTCCTGGGAAGACTGGGATGTAAACCACCGGTTTTTCAATATTTTCCTTGGCTTTGATGACTGCGTTAGAAGCGACAGCTGGCACTTCTTCCAATTCTTTAGCTTGTGCAAATTCAGTAGGGTAGACTTCTTCTAATTTTCCTTGGAAGGCACTGTCAAGTTTGTGTCCATCTAGCTTCACACCGTTGACAAGGAGTGTAAAGTCTGCGCTTGTTTGTCCAATCTTCTCTACTCCAGCGATTTCTTGAGGAGATGTGAAGACAAATCCACCTAATTGAGCTGTCAAGGCTGTTTCAAATTCAGGCAAGGTCACCTCTGCACCGATATGATTTCCAAAGGTAGCAAGTGCCAAGCTTTCAAGGACACCTCCGTATTTAACAGCTGATGCAGATGTTACTTTGTGTCCAGCTTGGATGGCTTCAAATTGAGCAAAGTTTTGCTTAATCAAGTCAAAATCAATCTCTGCAGAGAGGGCTTGACCTGGGATGGAGTAGATGTTTTCACCAACATTCTTGAACTCTGGAGAGAGTACCTTGCGGCTATTCGCTGTCGTCACCCCAAAGGCAACCAAGGTTGGTGGTACGGTCAATTCTTCAAAGGTACCAGACATAGAGTCCTTACCACCGATAGATGGCAAGCCAAGTTGGATTTGTGCTTCGATAGAGCCTAGAAGAGCTGCTACTGGCTGACCGAAACGCTCTGCTTGCTTGTCCATCCGCTCGAAGTACTCTTGGTAAGAGAAACGAGCCTTAGACCAGTTGGCACCAGTAGCCACCAAACGAGCTGTCGCTTCGATAACTGCATAGGCAGCCCCGTGATATGGAGACCATTCTGCTAGATAAGGGTTGAACCCTTGAGCCATGACAGACGCAGTATGAGTCACGCCGTGTTGAACTGGCAATTTCTGCACAGATGCCTCAGTTGGCGTGAGTTGGTAGCGACCACCAAGTGGGTGGTTAACCGTTGAACGACCGACCGAGCAGTCAAAGATAGTCTGCAAGCCTTTTTGACTCGCATGGTTGAGGTCAGATAGGACTGCAAGAGTATCCGCTTCAAGGGTTTCAGCACTTGTCTTGCGCTCTTCTGGAAGCTTGACATCCTTGTCCACAACCTTGGCATCGACAACGACACGCACACCATTGGTATCAAGGAAACGGCGTTCCAAGTCCACGATTGTCTCACCATTCCAGTGCATGACAAGATTTGGTTTTTCAGTCACTGTCGCAACCACAACAGCGTCAATATTTTCTTTATTACATTCTGCAACGAAGGCATCTACATCCTCAGGACGAACCACAACAGCCATCCGTTCTTGTGATTCAGAAATAGCAATTTCGGTACCGTTCAATCCTTGGTATTTAAGAGGCACCCTGTTGAGGTCGATTTCAAGACCATCTGCCAATTCACCGATAGCCACACAGACACCACCTGCTCCAAAGTCATTGGACTTCTTGATGAGACGAGTGACATCGCCATTACGGAAAAGGCGTTGGATCTTGCGCTCTTCGATGGCATTCCCTTTTTGAACCTCAGCACCGGCAGTCTCTACAGACTCAACTGTTTGAACCTTAGAAGATCCCGTTGCACCACCGACACCATCACGTCCTGTCTTACCACCGAGCAAGATAATCACATCGCCAGCTTCCGGTTTTTCACGGACTACATTTTCCTTAGGAGCAGCACCAACAACGGCACCTAGCTCCATGCGTTTAGCTACAAAGCCTGGGTGGAAGTATTCACGAACATAAGTCGTCGCAAGTCCAATCTGGTTACCATATGAAGAATAACCGTAAGCCGCTGTCTTCGAAATGACTTGTTGTGGCAATTTACCAGCACGAGTTTCTGAAATCGGCGCTGTAATATCACCAGCGCCTGAGATACGCATCGCTTGATAAACGTAGGAACGACCTGACAGCGGGTCACGAATGGCTCCACCGATACAAGTAGCAGCCCCACCAAATGGTTCGATTTCCGTTGGGTGGTTGTGGGTTTCGTTTTTGAACATAAGGAGCCAAGGTTCCTTGACGCCATCAACGTCCACTTCGATTTCAACCGAGCAGGCATTGATTTCGTCAGACACTTCCATGTCGTCCAAACGGCCATTGGCACGCTCATATCGACCGAAAATAGTCGCCATATCCATCAAAGTCTGTGGTTTCTCCGAACGTCCCAACTCATCACGCATGGCAATATACTTGTCATAAGTCGCTTGCAATTGTTTTTGGAATTTAGAAGCTGAAAAATCAATGTTTTTCAACTCAGTCTCGAATGTTGTATGACGGCAGTGGTCAGACCAGTAGGTATCCAACACCTTGAGCTCAGTCTCAGTTGGCACGCGCCCGATTGACTTGAAATAGTCTTGGATAAAGAGCAAATCATCCACTTCCATGGCCATCCCTTGCTCGGCCTTGTAGCGGGCAAAGTCTTCTGCCGTATAGCTTTCAAAGAAAGTCAATTTTGGAATGGTCTTGTCTGACTCTGAAAATTCCTGCTTGGCAATCCCTGTCGTGATGTCCTTGAAACGAGAATCAACTGGGTTGAGTAAATAGTTCTTGACTGCTTCCAACTCAGTCGCATCAATATCTTTATTAACCAAGTAAAGTTGAGCTGTGTTGACTGTCACATCACTCGAACTCCCCAGCAAAAGCAAAGCTTCCTGTGAAGAAGCCGCACGCTGGTCAAACTGTCCTGGTAGACTTTCAATGGCAAAGAAAGCATAGTTGGCAAGATCCGCTTGCACAGCTGCTTCATCCAAGACATGATCCGTCACCTGCTCAGAGAAGATGTGTTTCTCCGCAGGCGCAAACAAGTCCTCTGCCAAATCAAAGACATCATAGACTTGCACGATACGAATGCTTTTCAAAGTTGACAGTCCCAAGTTATGCTGGAGTTCTCTTACCAAACTCTCTGATTTGACCTGAAAATCAGCCTTTTTTTCAACAAAAATACGTTTATCCATCAATTCTTATTCCTTTATTTCAGCTCTTACAATGTTCCCAAACAGCCTTTAGGTTATTACTTCAACTCCTGCAATTTCTCCCAGACAATCTCATAAACATCTGTCAATTCTCCGAGTCCTCTGCGGAAAACATCCTTGTCCATGTGGTTGCCATCTGCGTCCCACAAACGGCAGTTATCTGGTGAAAACTCATCTGCCAAGATGATCTTACCATCCTTGTCAAAACCGAACTCTAGCTTAAAGTCAATCAATTTAAGGCCAATCTCTGCAAACCAAGCTTTCAAGAGCTCATTGATACGACGGGTTTCTTCCTTCAAGTAGGCAATCTGCTGGTCATCCGCAATCTGTAGGAATTTCACATGCTCATCATTGATAAATGGATCATCCAAATCATCATTTTTATAGTAAAATTCGACAATTGGAGTCTCAAATGCGATACCTTCATCAACGCCAAAACGTTTTGAAAAGGAACCAGCCGTGTAGTTGCGGAGCACAACTTCCAAAGGAATAATCTCAACCTTTTTATTGAGTTGTTCCGTATCTGAAAGCTTCTCCACAAAGTGAGTCGCTACACCAGCAGCATTCAACTTTTCAAAAATAAAAGATGAAATCTGATTATTCAAGACTCCCTTGCCCGCAATCTGCTCCTTCTTAACACCGTTGAAAGCAGTCGCCTGGTCCTTGTAAGTTGAAATAATGAGATTTTCATCCTCAGTTGTATAGATATCCTTGGCTTTTCCCGAATAGATCAGTTTTTTTGACATTTTAAAGTTCGCCTTTCGTATTTCTTTACTTCATTCTACTACAAAATAACGGAAATAGCAAGAATTTGCGAACGACAGCGAAGGTAGCTCTTTTTAACATTAAGAAAAACTGTAAAATCAAAACATTTTACAGTTTTAAAAGTATAATATTGCATTAAAAACAAACATTATTCTCTGTTTAAAAATTGATCCCAATAATAGCGGAAATAACTTTTCTTTCCTGTGATTAGTGTCAAACGTCCTTCTGAACCGTAGCGAAGCTCTTCTGCTTGTTCAGGAGTCAGACTTGTCTCCGCCTCTATTTTAAAGAAATTTCCCTTTTCAGTCTTGGTAGCTGTCGCATCAATATTCGTAATCGCAGAAACAAGAACGAGCTCTTTGTTGGCATCCTTGGTTGTAGTAAAGCGAACAGAATCACCTACCTTAAGCCTTGCAACATCTTTTGAACTGAGATAGGCTGTGAGTTTGGTTTTCCCTTCTTTCTCCAAGGATGGGTAGAGTTGGGCTAGCAGGGTTCCTTCTGCGACCATGGTAGAATCACTGGTCTCAGGATTAAGGTGAAGCACCCCATCCTCATTTGCTGTGATTTTCCCCTTATCTAGGAGACCTCCCTGGACTTTCTTACCCGACTCTGCTTCTAAAATTTTCTGATCTAGAAGGGTTAATTCCTGACCGACTTTGACCAAGTGCTGGGACTTGAGCGATTCCAGCTGACTAGCCAGTCCCGTTGAGTAGGCTTGTTGAGCTCCAGAACCTGCATACTGCACACGATAAGTAGCTAAATTAGACTCTAGCTGGGCAATTTGTGCATCCACTTGCGCAATAGCCTGCGATTTAGCTTGCGGATCTTCTCCAGCTTGGTTTTTATGGGTCTGATAAAAAGAGTAGACTGGATTCTGACGATCTAATTGAGCCCCTGTTTCAATAGCCGACTTAGCTGTTTTGTAGTCTCGGATTTTATCCTCTGTTTGACTGATAAGATTGCCAATCTCAGCCTGACTCTGACTTGCTGCCGCATTTTGAGAGGAGATACTGGCATTTTGCTGAGAAACATTACTCCTAAGACTACTAGCTTGGCTGAGATAGTCTCGAAACATCTCCTGATAACCAAACTTATCCGCCTCTGGAAATTGATCACTCCCCTCTTTCAAACTGGATTGCAAATACCCCAACTGCTTTTTTTGATCCTTAAACATCTCCAACTGACTGGTGTATGCTTCAACCTGAACAGCTTCCGCCCCTTGCTGGTACTGAACGAGGAGATCCCCTTGCTTGACTAATTTGTTTTCTTCTAGATAATTGGCCACGATGCGTTGATTGCTAGTCGATTGGATATTGGCAATGATCCGACTAGGTTCGACAGTAGCTCGGGTAGACAAACTAATCTCCTTCTCTGCAAAGACTGCAAATCCCAGTAGAAACACGAGCAGAAGTGACATGGGTAAAATCACTCGACTGGAAAAATTATGATAACGACGATGGTAAAACTCCGCACTTTCTAAAAATTCTGATTTCATCTTCTCCTCTTTCTAGCTATTCACCAAATGGGCGTAAAAGCCATCTCGAGTCAGCAAATCAGCATGATTGCCTTCTTCGACAATCTTGCCCTGATCCAAGACAACAACCTTCTCTGTCCGCTCAGCGATGGTCAAGCGGTGAGCGATGAAAATCAAGGTCTTGTCTAAAGCCATAAGATTATCCACGATTCGCTTCTCTGTCAAAATATCCAAACTGCTGGTCGCCTCGTCCAATATCAGAACAGGTGCATCCGTCAGGAGAGCACGCGCCAGAGCGATTCGCTGCCGTTGCCCACCAGAAATCCCAGCCCCATCCGAAGTCAATTCTGTCTGGTAATTCAGTGGCATGCGCTCGATATCCTCCCGAATCTCTGCCAATTCAACTGCCCGTAAGATATCCTCCTGAGTCGTCCCCTCCTTGGCTCCAAGAAGAAGATTCTCCAAGATCGTTCCGTTAAAGACATAGGGTTGTTGAGGCAGATAGTTGATGTACTGGCGCAGAGCCTTTTTGTCAATCTGATTAAGATTGACACCACCCAGACTAATCTCTCCCTGACTTGGATCGTAAAAATTAACCATCATCTTGGCCAAGGTGGTCTTTCCTGACCCCGAAATCCCCACAAAGGCCACCTTAGAACCTTTGGGAATGGTCAAATTGATATCCGACAAGACATCACGCCCATAGCCATACTTGTAGTGAACCTGCTTGAAGGTCATCTCTCCCTTCATCATACTCAGATCTTCTACCGTTTTCTTCTCCTCAAACTCCGAAGCTACCAGATAAACCTCATTTAAGCGATTATTGGCAACCTGCGCTGTCTGAAGTTTGGTTTGCAGGTTGATGATATTTTCCAAAGGATTGGTAAAGTAAACAAGCAGGGTGTTATAAGTAATCAGCTGACCTAAACTCATTTTCCCATCCATGACAAGAATAGCTCCCAGCCAGAGAACGGCAACATTGAGCAGGAGCTGGGCAACTTTTTTCAGAGCCTTTTGCTGGCTTTCTGCCCGACTATAGGTAAAAGATTTTTTCAGATAAGCCACAAATTCCTTGTCAATCTTTTGATAGCGCGAACTCTCACTGGTCAAAGACTTAATGGTCTCAATACCGTTGATGTCCTCGATAATAGAAGAAGACAGAACCGCATTAGCTTCCATGGTATCCCGATTCATCTTTTCAAAAGGCTTCATAAAGGCAAAGATAATAACTGTATAGATAGGAAGCGCAAGTAGACTAATGAAAAAGAGCGTCATATTTTGTGAAAACAAGACCAGAGAGATAATCAAAATCGTCGACACATCTAGGAAAATCGACAGAATAGTCGACGCCAACGCATCGATGATACTGTTAGCATCCGTGAAACGAGACACGATTTCTCCTGTCCTGCGTGTCGCGAAAAAGGACATCGGCAGGTGAAAAACATGCTTGATGTAGGACAAAATCACGTCAATCGACAGGCGTTGCCCAAGGATTAGTAGGAGATATTCCTGAGCGTAGGACAAAATCTGCTGGAGAATATAGACGATGACCAGCCCAATAGAGATAATACCCAGTGTCGAGCGCATCTGGTCTGGTACGTAACTGTCAATGATAGACTGCAGATAATAAGAACCTACAATGTTAATCAAGGTCACCAAGAGTGTCGCTAGGACGATATTGGTAATCAAGCCACGCTGTTTGAGTAAGATTGGCAAGAAGGATAGGAGCCCCTGTTTTTTCTCCTTATGGGGTTTATAGTCTGGAGACGGAGCCATAAAGAGACTGACTCCTGTCCATTCTTGCGCAAATTGTTCACGGGAAATCTTGGTCAGCTTGACACCAGGATCCGGATCAGCGATATGAATGTGGTTTTTATCCTGACCTATCACCACATAGTAGTGGAGTAACTTCCCTTCCTTGAGCACATGGGCCACAAAAGGAAAGGTCAAATCTGGCAGGTCAAAGAGCGTCATATCCGCCTTGATAGCCCGCGTCTCAAACCCAATCTCCTCTGCCACCTTTACAAGCCCCAAAGCGGTCGTCCCATCCATGGTCGTCTTGGCTAACTCTCGTAGATGAGCCAAGGAGTAATAACTACCATAGTAACCAAAGACCATAGCCAAGGAAGCCACGCCACAATCCATCTGATCCACCTGGGGACGATAGTGCCTTTTCCTAAATTTCATATCTTCTCCTTTTTCTAACAATCTCTTAAAAACTTTGTAAGATTATTTTAACCAAACGAAGAAGAAATCGGAAAATTATTTCTGAAAAAACAATATTCATACCTGAACAGCACTTTTAGCCAAAGCAAATAGGCAGGACAAGAGTCCTACCTACTAAAAATATGGTATAAAAGGAAATTGACTTTTTACTGTCACCCTGGGCAAGCTTGGAACAAATAAATCATTAATAGTAACATTTACGACATCCTATTTATTACTACAATTTCTAATGTCCCTACTATTTCTAAGTCACCTCTGGTATGATATATTCCTAGTCAGAATAGATAACACCGTTCTAAATTACGATTTTTTTAAACTCCAATGTGATGCATTCTTAAATCTTACCTTACCCATTTTTAGCGCAGAATAATAAGTCATTCTTAACCTCTCACTCTACTTGCTTTTTATTAACCTTGTATCCTACATAAAACAACCCAAGCAGAATCGGATAGGTTTCTGGATAAAATAGGGTATTGATCGGATTTTTCAAAATCAAATACGTTACGATGTAGATAATGAGTGATACAGTAAAATATCCCTCAGCAAATCCTAATTAATAAGAATTGTTTCATGTTAGACTCCTATTTACCTGATAAGAAAGGCGGAAAAACTCCGCCATTCACACGCACAAAATCCTTTTCATTCAGATTCATCATTTATAGTTTTGATTATCTTTTGACAGATCTTTGCAAAAAATACCAAAATAGCCCGAAGTAAGCAAGCCAACTAAAGTCCATTGCCAATCAAAGGATACTAATGAACCTGTACGAATCACATGAAGCGCGAGATTAAGAGCTATTGCCAACAAAGAAACTATAGTGGCTAGTTTAGGTAAGAGTGTATTGAGATTAAGGTTGTGATTGTTCATTATCTAACGCCCACGACGAGCAAAATCTGAACCAAATTTGTAACCAGCGTTAAAAATTTGTACGGCAGCGTTCAATACTCCTGCAATCCCAACTGCTTCAGCAAGACCAAATCCTCCTTTTGTTCCGATTAATTCATCATCAGATAATTGATAAAATTGTTCCAAGTTCATATTCATAGTTACTCCTTTGTGTTATATTTTACTGCTATGTAAATAATTGAAATGAGTATTGGATAGGTAAATACTTCTGAAATCTCCATAAAATTCACACTATACTTTCCTGACAATATTTTATAGTCAATTAAAATTTGAATGATAGTGAAAATAATACGTAGAGATAAAAATATCCCTAATAATATCACTTCTTTTTTTAAAAACATACGAATGCCTCTCCAGCTACAATCTGACTAGGGTCTATTCGCGTAATACCCCAATGCTGCTCCACCAGCAAAAAGCGCTGTCGCCCCACCTACCACTGCTCCACCTACTTTCCAAATAGACACTCCAGCAATTATAAGAGGAAGTGCTCCCCCATCCACATCCATCAACTCTTCTTCTGTAAGAGCTGCAAAGTTCTGTTCCATTTTGTCAAAGTTTGTCATCTTTTTTCTCCTTTATTTTTATTTTTTAGTTTACGACTTCTAGCTCTTAAACCATTTTAAAAACCAGATTGGATAAATTACTGAAATCTTTTTTCCTTCCTGCTCTTCTCACTTATCTATTCGAGAAGTGATTTAAAATGAACAGGTAAATTTCATTTATTTTAAATACCATTTGATAAACCATGGCAATAAGATTGGTAAATGCATCGCGTAGTCTCCTTCCCTTTTTCCTTACCTATCTATTCGAAAAAAAATTCGAAAATGAACAACTATTTCATTTTTATTTTAAAAATCACTTAATGAACCATGGATAAAAACCGGTCACATACATAAACGTTCCTCCTTTTTCTTTCTCATATCTTTATTCGCAATTTCTACAAAAATGTTTCAAATTTCTTCTTTCTTCAAACAAAAAAACAACATGACTTGCATGTTGCTTTTTGCTATATTTTACCTTTAATGGTTTTGATTACATCCGCTACGTTTTGAAGTTGGTCGATTTCCTCATCGCTGATCTCGATACCAAATTCATCTTCTAGCGTTAGGACGAACTCCATCAAGTCTACTGAGTCTGCATCTAGGTCGTCTTTCAAACTCAAGGCTTCTGTCACGACAAAGTCTTCTCCCTGTCGCTCTTGGATAATGGTTACAACACGGTCAAAAATTCCTTTTTCTGTCATCTTTTTATTCTCCTGAAAATTCACGCGCAGTCTGAGCAACTACGTCTGTTTCGATCATGGTACGAATCTGGCGAATCGTACTGTACACAGCTTTGGCATCACTTGAGCCATGGGTCTTGACAACAGGTGCTTTGGCACCAAACAAGACCGCTCCACCAACATCTGAATAGTTGAGCTGTGTTTTCAAACCTTTGAGACTATCTTTGAGAAGGAGAGCACCTAACTTCGCTCGAAGGCCACCACCTGTAATAGCCGTCTTGAGTAAGCCCATGATTCCCATAGCGGTCCCTTCGATGGATTTGAGAACAGCGTTTCCCGTGAAACCATCTGTTACGACAACATCCGCAACACCATTCATCAGATCACGCGCTTCCACATTTCCAACAAAGTTCAAACTTTCATCAGCTACTAGCAAGTCGTATGTTTCCTTACGAAGCGGATCTCCCTTGCTGCTTTCTGTTCCGTTGTTGAGCAAACCAACACGTGGTTGTGCAATCCCACGAACATTTTTTGCATAGAAGGAACCTAGAACCGCGTATTGGTGCAGATGATGGGCTGTATTTTCCGCATTGGCACCGAGATCTAGCATATCAAACCCTTTGCCATCAATGGTCGGCAAGGTAGACATGAGTCCTGGACGATCGATATTCTTGATACGACCCACAATGAAGAATCCTGCAGCCAACAAGGCACCTGTGTTCCCAGCTGAGAGGACAGCGTCAGCTTCTTCCTCTTTGACTGCCTTGGCTGCTAATACCATGCTGGCATTTTTCTTCTTACGGATAGCTTTTGTCGGCTCATCGTCTGAGTTAATTTTCTCATCCGTATGGATGATGCTGACGCGGTCTGTCGCTGTTAGATATTGCTTGATTTTAGCTTCATCTCCGTAGAGTTGAATCTCAATATCTGAAAAGTCAGCTAGGGCTTGATTGACACCCTCAACGATGGCTTGAGGTGCGTAATCGCCCCCCATAGCATCTACTGCGATTTTTTTCATTTGTCTTCCTCTTTTAGTAATTGTCCCCAGTCGGCTAGGGAGTCAATAAATTTTTTTGATTTCAGGTGAATCCCGACGTACTCTTCGTAGATCTGATCCATAAACTTGCGCAAGTCTTGTTTGATTTCAGGCTTGAGTGAAATGGTCTCCAAGGTCTCAAAATCAATAGCCTGAAATTGATTGAGCAGATAAGGGATGTTGGGATTCAGATGGCAACGTTTCTCGTCCTCATGGTAATGGTCTGGACAGAGGCAGGCTCCATATTTGAAAGAAAAGTCAAAGGCCTGACCTACCCGATGGCAAAAGACACACTCATTAAAATTGAGCCCAATTCCAAATCGGGTCAAGATTTGAATTTCAAAAATATTGGTCAAAACCTGATAATCCAAACCCTCTTCCATCAACTCCAGAGTCTTCTTCAAGAAAGCAAACAAGGGAGCGTCCTGCTGATTATCCTGCAAACTAGCATCTGCAAGAGCTGCTACGTAGGTCGCATAAGCCATGACAAAGAGATCACTATTAATCTTGGGAAAGGTCATGACCTCATGATAGTCCTCAATATAGCTAAGCCCGTCATCATTGATTCGCAAGAGAAATCGTGCCAACACCAAGGGCTGAATAACCGGAGCTAGTTTGGACTGACCAGCGTGTTTGACGAAAAACATGCGCTTACCAGCCTGCTCGGTAAAAATTTTGACTAGCTTGTCATCCTCACGAAAGTTACGATTGTAGAGTACGAGACCTTGACTCGTGATAGACTGGATCATGCTTCTCTCATGTACTCCTCAAGTCGTTTCATGGCCTCTCTGATCGTTTCCATGCTAGCTGCATAAGACAGACGCACATAGCCTTCTCCGTAACGTCCAAAGGCGGCACCAGGGATAAAGGCAACGGCCTTCTTCTGAGCAAAATCCTTCAGAAAAGCAAAGGAGTCTTGATTGTAGCCCGCTGGAATCTTAGCAAAGATATAGAAGGCACCGTCTGGTTTGATAATCTCAAAACCAAGAGCAGCCATCTTTTCGATGATATAATCTCGACGCTGGATGTATTCCTTCTTCATAGGCTCTGCATCGTTTTTACCAGCGGTCAAGGCTTCCACCGCAGCATGTTGAGCCATAGTATTTGCAGCAGTAACCAAATACTGGTGACTCTTGATTAACTGAGCTGTGAAAGCCGCAGGAGCAAAGATAAAGCCTAAACGCCAACCAGTCATAGCATGCGATTTAGACAAGCCATTAATTATAATAGCCTGGTCTCTCAGCATCGTTCCTAGAGATACATGGGCTTCGCCTGTATAGGTTAATTCTGAGTAAACCTCATCACAGACAACAAAAATCTCATACTTGCGTAAAACGTCTGCCAAGGCTTCCAACTGCTCCCGACTATAGGTAATTCCTGTCGGATTGGCTGGATAGTTGAGAATAACTGCTTTGAGTTTATCCCCTTGCTCCAGAATGGCCTTTTCCAACATCTCAGGAGTCAAGACAAAACCATTTTCAGTTGTATCAATCTCGACAATCTCTGCCCCAACTAGATTGACAATCGGCTCATATCCTGGGTAGGCAGGAGCTGGCAAGAGCACCTTGTCCCCCTCTTCCAAAATAGCCGTCAAAGTAGCAGATAAAGCCTCTGTCGCCCCAATTGTAACCAAAATTTCATTTTCAGGATTATAATCTAGCTGGTATTTTTCTTTTACAAAGTCGCTAGCAGCCTGGCGCAAGGTCAGTAAACCGCTCATCCCTGTATAGTAGGATTGGTTCTGGTCAATGGCTCGCTTGGCTGCCTCCTTGATATGATCTGGCGTTGTAAAATCAGGTTCCCCCAAGGTCAAACGCAAGACCCCAGGAATCTCTGAAATTGCCTGGTCAAACTGGCGAATCAAGGAAACTTGAATCTTGTCTAACTGTTTATTAAAGCGTTTGGTTAAGTCCATAGATATCCCCCTTGCTTACAGAACATAGTACTATTATACTACAAAAGCTCCCTGACCGCAAAATCCATCTGAAACCCACATTTTTCACTTTCTGTTTTACTTTTCTTCTCGACAGGACTATAATAATAAGTGCTTATTTTCGGAGGTTTATATGTCATTTTTATCAAAAAATGGAGCAGGAATCTTGGCCTGCCTTCTCATTTCTATCGTATCTTGGTGCCTGGGAGGATTTTTCCCCGTCGTGGGTGCACCTGTCTTTGCAATTTTTGCTGGAATGCTCCTCCACCCCTGGCTCTCACCCTACAAACAACTAGACGCAGGTTTGGCCTTTAGTTCCAAGAAATTGCTCCAGTATGCCGTTATCTTACTCGGTTTTGGTCTCAATATCTCGCAAGTCTTTGCAGTTGGACAAACTTCACTCCCCGTCATCCTTTCCACCATTTCGATTTCCTTAATCGTTGCCTACCTCTTCCAGCGTTTCTTTGCGCTAGACACGAAACTGGCTACCTTGATTGGAGTGGGTTCTTCTATCTGTGGTGGTTCTGCCATTGCTGCAACAGCACCCGTTATCCATGCCAAGGAAAAAGAAGTCGCCCAAGCCATCTCCGTTATCTTTTTCTTCAATGTCTTAGCAGCACTTATCTTTCCAACGCTAGGAACCTGGCTTCACCTATCCAATGAAGGTTTTGCCCTCTTTGCAGGAACTGCAGTCAACGATACTTCTTCTGTAACGGCTACCGCCAGTGCCTGGGACAGTCTTTACCAAACCAATACCCTTGAGTCTGCAACCATTGTTAAACTCACACGAACTCTGGCTATTATCCCCATCACGCTCTTTCTCTCCTACTGGCAAAGTCGCCAACAAAAAAATAGCCAGGGTTTCCAACTAAAAAAAGTCTTCCCACTTTTTATCCTTTATTTCATCCTAGCCTCTCTCTTAACGACTCTTCTCACCTCTCTCGGCGTGTCTAGTAGCTTCTTCACCCCTCTCAAACAACTCTCCAAATTCCTTATCATCATGGCCATGAGTGCCATCGGTCTCAAAACCAATCTAGTAGCCATGGTCAAATCCAGCGGTAAATCCATTCTTCTTGGAGCCCTTTGCTGGATTGCCATCATCCTTACCAGTCTTGGCATGCAAGCATTGATTGGTACTTTATAATACAAAAAGGTAGCCAGTAGGCTACCTTTTTATTGCTCAAGAATTAAGCGAGTATGTTCTCTCTTAATACAGCGATTCATCACGATGTCATCGCATCCTCCAGCACGTAAGATTTCTTCCGCTTCTAGATTTTCAAGTCCTAATTGCGCCCAGAAAATCTTGGCATCTGCCTTGAGAAAATCACGCGCCACATCTGGTAAAAACTCGCTCCGTCGGTATACATTGACAATGTCCACAGGAAAAGGAATCTCAGCTAGACTCGCATAAGCCTTCTCTCCCAAAATTTCCCCACCTGCAGCCTTGGGATTGACTGGAATGATTTTATAGCCCCGAGCCTGCATTTCCTTAGTCACTCGATTGCTAGTTGTTTCTTCACGATCGGACAAGCCTACTACCGCTAACGTTTTACTGGTTGCAAGATACTGACGTACCACACCATCACTTGGATTGATAAATTCTTGACTCATAGAAATCCTCCTTTTTTCTCAGTATAGCATATTTTGAAAAGGCTTGCAGATTTTGACTATAAAAATCTCCTAGCAAGAAAAGAAACCTGCTAGGAGTTCTGTCTACTTCAAGTGAAAGATTAAATCTTTTTCTCAATACAAAATAGAGGAGAAAGAGGACGTTTTTCGTGGATACGGATAATAGCATCGCCTAGAAGATGAGCAATCGAAATTTGTTCAATCTTATCAATCAAACGCTCTTCTGGTAGGTAGATGGTATCCAAAACAACCAATTTCTTAATAGCTGATTTTTGGATATTGTCCATAGCTGGCCCTGAAAGAACTGGGTGCGTACAGCTTGCATAAACTTCAACAGCACCTGCTTCAGCAAGAGCATCCGCCGCATGACAAATAGTTCCAGCTGTATCGATCATATCGTCAATCAAGATACAAGTCTTACCTTCTACCTTACCAATGATGTTCATAACTTCACTGGTATTCATCTTGTCTACACTACGGCGTTTGTCAATAATCGCAATCGGAGTTTTCAAAAACTCTGCCAATTTACGAGCACGAGTCACCCCACCATGGTCTGGGCTGACAACCACGTAGTCAGAGCCAACCATGCCACGACGTTCAAAGTAGTCCGCAATCAATGGAGCACCCATCAAGTGATCTACAGGAATATCAAAGAATCCCTGAATCTGTGCAGCGTGCAAATCAATCGTCAACAAACGATCCACTCCAGCAACTTCTAGCATGTTTGCAACGAGTTTTGCTGTGATTGGCTCACGCGCGCGCGCTTTTCTATCCTGACGTGCATAGCCATAGTAAGGCATAACAACATTGACAGATTCTGCACTGGCGCGCTTCAATGCGTCCACCATAATCAAAATTTCAAGTAAATTATCATTTACAGGTGAACTAGTTGATTGTAGGATAAAGACGTGTTTTCCACGGATTGATTCTTCAATGTTGACCTGAATCTCCCCATCTGAAAATTGGCGAACAGTCGATTTCCCCAACTCTATCCCAATTTCTTGCGCCACACGCTCTGCCAATTCTCTATTAGAAGAAAGGGCAAACAGCTTTAAATCAGAAAAAGACATGATTTCCTCCGGTATTTATGTATCACTTGTTTTTACACAACATTTTCCATCTACCATTGTAGCGCTTTTTCCTTTATTTTTCAATCAAAAATAAAACAAGAGTAAACATTTATACCCTTGTTTTATGCTATTTTATATTAGCTATATTAAAACTAAAAATTCTACATTTTAACAATCGATTTTATGCTAGGGTGAGATTTTTTCGAGACAAAGTTAGTATACTTCTCTCATACTTCCTGTATCCACATCATAGACAGCACCTGAAATAACCACATCATCAGGAATCAGTGGAGACTCTCTAAGCAATTGCATATCCTCTCTCACACTCTCTTCAACATCCTGGAATGGTAAAAAATCTTGATTAGATACATCAACTCCGAGCTCGTGTTTCAAATATTCATGAAAACTTTCATTTTGAAAGGTTTGAGCTCCACAGTCTGTATGGTGAAGCACCACGATTTCTCTTGTCCCCATTTGTTGCTGGGAAATCACCAGTGAACGAATCATGTCCTCAGTTACTCGACCACCCGCATTCCGCAAGATATGAGCATCCCCAAGGGCCAAACCTAGAGCTTGCGCAACGTGTAGACGTGAGTCCATACAGGTCACGATAGCTACTCTGGTTTTGGGTTTAAGTGGCAGATTTAACTGCCCATGTAGGGCAACATAAGCCTGATTGGCTTGCATAAACTGTTCAAAATACGACACGATTCCCTCCTCAAAAATTTGATAATCAAATATTTCTCCTATCTTATCATTTTTAAGAGGATTTGTCACGGATTATGCAAAGACCTTTTTCAAAACTTCCTGAATAGTCGTCACACCAATGACTTCAATTTCCTTGGGTGGAGTGATTCCTGTCAAGGAATTCTTGGGTACATAAATCTTGGTAAAGCCCAATTTTTCCGCTTCATTGATGCGTTGTTCGATGCGATTCACGCGCCGAATTTCTCCGGTCAAGCCCAGTTCACCCACAAAACATTCCTGAGGATTGGTAGGCTTGTCCTTGTAACTAGAGGCAATAGCCACTGCAACAGCCAAGTCAATGGCAGGCTCATCCAATTTTACACCACCAGCAGATTTGAGATAGGCATCCTGGTTTTGCAAGAGAAGCCCTGCTCGTTTTTCCAAAACAGCCATAATCAGACTTGCACGATTGAAATCAAGTCCAGTCGTCGTACGTTTAGCATTTCCAAACATAGTCGGTGTCACCAAGGCCTGCACTTCCGCAAGAATTGGACGTGTTCCTTCCATAGTCACCACGATGGACGAACCAGTCGCTCCATCCAAGCGTTCTTCCAAAAACACTTCACTAGGATTAAGAACTTCAACCAATCCGCCCGACTGCATCTCAAATATGCCAATCTCATTAGTGGAACCAAAACGGTTTTTGACTGCTCTCAAGATACGAAAGGTATGGTGACGTTCCCCTTCAAAGTAAAGCACGGTATCTACCATATGCTCCAGCATACGCGGACCAGCCAAGGTCCCTTCCTTGGTCACATGCCCTACGATAAAGATGGCAATGTTATTGGTCTTAGCCAGCTGCATAAGCTCAGCGGTCACCTCACGCACCTGAGACACAGACCCTTGCACCCCTGAAATCTCAGGAGACATAATCGTCTGGATAGAGTCGATGATGAGAAAATCTGGTTGGATGCGCTCCACCTCAGCCCTCACGCTCTGCATATTGGTCTCTGCATAGAGATAAAACTCACTATCAATATCCCCCAAGCGCTCTGCACGGAGTTTAATCTGCTGGGCAGACTCCTCCCCACTGACATAGAGAACCGTACCCACTTGAGATAGCTGGGTTGAAACTTGTAGGAGAAGGGTTGATTTCCCAATCCCAGGATCCCCACCGATGAGGACGAGACTTCCTGGTACCACTCCGCCTCCAAGCACACGGTTGAATTCCTCCATCTCCGTCTTGGTTCGATTGACATTGATGGAAGTCACCTCAGCCAGTTTCATAGGCTTGGTTTTTTCACCTGTCAAGGACACTCGTGCATTCTTGACCTCGGCAACCTCAACCTCTTCTACAAAAGAAGACCAAGACCCACAGTTGGGACAACGTCCCAGATATTTAGGGGAATTATACCCACAATTTTGACATACAAATGTCGCTTTTTTCTTTGCGATAATAAACCTCTTTCTAAATCTCTATCTCACACTCAATCACTTGGCAAAAATCAATCTTCTCATTTGGCACAAATTGACGTATGAGCATGTTGTGAGTTACCACTATCACGGTCTGGTAATCTCGATACTTAGCCATAGATTCTAGAAATCGAGACTTCATCTCCGTAGCTGTCTCATATTGAATAGGGCTATTAGGAAGTAACTCCCCCTTGTTTTCTAAAAACAGACATCTAGCTTTTTCGAAGTTTTCTATGCCTACTTCATAGACCTGCCATTCGTGTAACATAGGCTCCACTCTCAAAGGAAGTCCAGTAGCACAAGAAACATAAGAAGCCGTTTCTAAAGCTCTCGTTACTGCTGAAGTCACTAGTAGATTAGCCGATTGTAGCAAAGGATTTTGCCAAAGTTCCTGAGCTTGTTGTCGTCCCTTCTCAGATAAGGGTGCCAAGTCCATTCCAAAACCTGTATAAAAACGCTCTTCTAGTTCATGATAATCTGGCTCCCCGTGACGCACAAAGATGATTTTCATCCTAGTGTCCAGTCGATCCAAATCCACCAGTTCGCACGCCGTCTGCCTCATCTCCATCTGCGATTAAAAATGGTGCAAAGACAGCCTGAACCACACGTTCCCCAACTTCAAGAACCACTTCCTGATCAGTAATGTTTTTCATCTGCGCAAAGATATGTCCCTCATTTCCAGGATTTCCATAATAATCCCCATCAATAACGCCAACAGAGTTGATCAAGACCAGACCCTTCTTACGAGGATTTGAAGAACGGTCATAGAGATAGAGCACTTCTGTCGGCTGCATGTAAGCCTTGACACCAGTCGGAACGAGAACAATCTCTCCTGGAGCAATCACAGTGCGTTCTGCAACCTTTAAATCATAACCAGCTGCATGAGCTGTCTCACGCTTCGGTAGCAAATTTTCATCTGTAAAACTCGAAACCAATTCAAAACCACGAATTTTCATATTTTTCTCTTTTCTATAATCATTTATTCTAGGCTATTTTATCTTATTTATTCGAAAAAAGCACGAAAAAAGAGCACACAATTCACACTCGCTTAGGGCTGCTGGATTCCTCCCCTGACCCGCTTCACGCAGAACTGTTGCTCCATTATCTATTATACCACATTCTCCTCTGTTTTTAAAGAGAAATTATTTTTTCCGTCGATTTCGGAAAAAATCCTGCATAATCGCTGCACACTCACTCTCCAAAACTCCCGTTTCGACCTCTACACGATGATTAAGACGCTCATCTGTCAAGATGTCATACAGACTCCCAGCTGCACCAAATTTCTGGTTTTTAGCCCCGTAAACTACATTTGGAATACGGGCAAGTCCAATCGCCCCACTACACATAACACAAGGCTCAATGGTCACAAACAACGTACAATCAAGCAGACGCCAACTCTCTTCACTTGCATTCGCATTTTCTATGGCCATGATTTCTGCATGCATAACCGCCCGTTGCAACTCCTCGCGCGCATTATGCCCACGACCAATGATCTCTCCATCCTTGACAATCACACAACCAATTGGAATTTCATCGTGTTCCAGAGCAATTTCTGCCTCTCTCAAAGCCTCTCTCATAAAGGATTCTTTTTCTTCAACTGTATAATCCATAGTTTCTCTCTTTTCCTGCTTATCAATTCTATCATTATAGCATGTTTTCCTAGACAAAAAAAGAGCTCTATAATATTTACACTGACTAACTTTAGATAGTATCAAATCGCTGGATTGTAGAAATAATGTTTTAAAAAGAGTATAATATTAACAAAATTGATAGAAAATCAGAAATCATGAACTTAAAATAATGGGGATAACTGACATAGAAAGTTCAAGAGATGAATATACTGATATTTATACAATAAACAATATGAAAGGGTAAATGATGAAATTAGAGTTATTACTGGATAAACCAAAATTTACCTTAATGTTTCCATATAAAAATCAATTTAATAGAGCAGGGGGACCATTCATGATATCTTTATCTGTTATGATTCTCTGGATTCTAAAGCATCTGATAGCTTATAATACCGATTTTACAGACAAGATTATTATAGCAATCGTACTGATTTATGCTCCACTTCTTCTATGGTTTATGGGGTATTATCTCTTCATAAATGGAGTAAAATTAGAAGTTCATAAAAACAATACTGTTCAGTATTATACCTATAGTAGCAAAGGCCTCAGCGTATTACATTATCAATTTAAACTTCAAGATATCAAACAAATAACCATTAAAAAGCGTCCCTTTAATTGTGCAAAGTTAACCATGAAAATTAGAAATCCTATTTTTTTAGAAGGATATGAGAAAAATCTAAATAAGCTAATAAGTGTCAGTATCATCACAGATAAACTGAAAGCAGATGTTTTTATGCACGAAATGAACCAAATTCAAAATGACAAATCAGGAAACCAAGTTATCAAATAAGCTAATTTACAAAAAATTTAATTTTATCTAACTTATAAATTCTAAAGAAAATAGTTCACTGAAGAGGCTGGGATCAAAAATCCCAACCTCATTTTTGCTTAGTTATGAGCCTTTGATGTGTTAGCAAATTTAACGATTTGTTGGTATTTTAGAATTCAAAAAGCTACTTTTACCAAAACTTCTTTTCTCCATTCACAACATTAACCAATTTACTCAAATGTTGAAATCTTACAGATATAGGTTTACCAAATCGAGACTTAGTCTAGAGATTTCTATCCCACTGTTTTTTTCTTTATCTTAAAAAGTCATGTAGAAGCCTATATAGGACTTATGAACTAAAAAAGCCACCGAATGCGGTGACTTAATAGGGAGATTATTATGAAAAAGAAAAGTTTAGGATATTTGTTACAACAAGTTAGGAGGTCTTCTTGTAACTGTCTATAGTATACCCAACCTGTCTTAAACTAATCTTAAAAATCTCCTATGACCAAACACTTTCTAAAATATTAGTTTGTTCACGACCGGGACCTACTGAGAAAGTTGAGATACGAACACCAACCAACTCACTTACACGACGAACATAGTTACGTGCATTCTCAGGAAGGTCTTCCAAATTACGGACTCCAGTGATGTCTTCTGACCAACCTGGCAATTCCTCGTAGATTGGCTTACAACGTTTCAACTGCTCAAGACTAGCAGGATAGTAATCAATACGTTGACCATCAAGATCATAGGCGACACAGATTTTTACAGTATCCAAACCGCTCAAAACATCGATAGAATTCAATGAAAGATTGGTAATCCCAGATACACGGCGGCTGTGACGCATCACAACTGAGTCAAACCAACCCACACGACGTGGACGACCAGTTGTTGTACCATATTCATGACCTACTTCACGGATGCGATCTCCCACTTCATCAAACAATTCAGTTGGGAAAGGTCCGTCTCCTACACGACTTGTGTAGGCTTTACATACACCTACAACCTTGTCAATCTTACTTGGACCAACACCAGACCCAATTGTCACACCACCAGCGACAGGATTTGAAGAAGTAACAAATGGATAAGTCCCTTGGTCAATGTCCAACATGACACCTTGCGCACCTTCAAACAGCACACGTTTGCCATTATCAAGTGCATTGTTCAAGATAACGGATGTATCTGTCACGTATTGCTTGATTTGTTGACCATACTCATAATACTCTTCAAAAATATCATCAACTGAAATAGGGGTGCTATCATATAATTTTTCAAACAAACGATTCTTTTCCGCAAGATTGCGTTCCAAACGCTCACGAAAAATCTCTTTATCCAAAAGATCTGCAATACGAATTCCAACACGAGCAGCCTTGTCCATATATGCTGGACCGATTCCCTTTATTGTAGTACCAATCTTATTGTCACCCTTAGCCTCTTCTTGCAAGCGATCCAACTCAATATGGTAAGGCAAAATAACATGCGCGCGATCAGAAATACGCAAGTTATCAGTTGTAACACCTTCCTCATGAAGATAACTCAACTCTTTCACAAGGGATTTTGGATTCACGACCATCCCATTCCCAATAACAGAGATTTTTTCAGGAAAGAAAATTCCAGATGGAATCAAGTGCAACTTAAATTTCTTACCATCAATCACAATCGTGTGACCAGCATTATCACCACCTTGATAGCGAGCAATTACCTCTGCATTAGCTGAAAGAAAATCTGTAATTTTCCCTTTACCTTCATCACCCCATTGGGTACCTACAACAACAACTGAAGTCATAATAAAATTCGTCTGAGCTACTAGGAGCTCGTCCTTTCTCATATACATGGCAGGAATCTCACCCGCAATTACATCTTACAATTTATTATAAGAAAAAAACACTATTTTATCAAGAAGAAACAGTAGAAAAGATTTGGAAATTCTGTAAATAACAAAATCCAAAACCTTAAAAATTAAACAAAATCCTACAAAATATAAAATCAATACAGATTATTGTTCGTGATAAATGATATATATGAACGTCACTAGTTTAGAGTAGCACCCTCTAGCAAGAATTTATCTAGATACAAGCGATAGGCCGTCTGAAAATGATATAAACAAAACTCTTTATCGCTTTTAATTCTAAATCTTATTAGGTAATAAAGTAAAAAACGAAAATGAAGTGATTCCCACTCAGCAGAACTCTGACATAAAGAAGCATATTCTTGTTCAACTAGTTTCAAAAAGACAAATGCTCGTTCATAAAATTTTTGAAGCATATAAAAAATCCCTTTCTTATTATTAACACTAGTCTAACAGAAAAACGAACTAAAAAAGCTTCAAATCCTATAAAAGAAGAATTTAAAGCTAAACTAACTAAAAATAAAATATAAAGGTAATTATAGATGCCAAAATTAAGTTTTGAATTTTGAGAAGTTTACTTCATTTATAAAATCATGACCACCCGTCAAACGGATGGTTTGCACCAGGGCTATAAGCCCAAATTACCAGCCAGCGCCTAAAGACGCTGGATAATTTCTTTAATCTTGAATATATTTCTTAATTGTGGCTTCATTAAGTCCCACTGTACTCACGTAGTAACCTTCTGCCCAAAAATGCCGGTTGCCAAACTTGTACTTGAGGTTGGCGTGTTTGTCAAACATCATGAGTGCACTTTTGCCTTTTAAATAACCCATGAAACTTGAAACAATTATCCTTGGTGGAATATTTCTCCCAAACTACTTCGATATTAATTATAAATGATTTTTCGTCTATACTTAGGGGTGAACACAATGTGATATTTACACATCCACTTTGTGTGTGATAAACTATGTGCCTTTTGTGCCATATTTTTCTCCTTTCGCTTTACAATTGACTTGAATACCTTTATTGTATCGCGTTTGGAGTTTTTTTGGTATAACCTTCGACGCGCACCCGCATAGCAGGCGGTTTATTTGTCTCGCACCTGACGGAGCGAGACGGACTAATAGTCACATAATAAAAAAGAACACCAGTGGTGTTCTTTTTTATCTGACTCCGCCAGTAGGACTCGAACCTACGACATCATGATTAACAGTCATGCGCTACTACCAACTGAGCTATGGCGGATAAAAGCTAAGCGACTTCCATATCTCACAGGGGGCAACCCCCAACTACTTCCGGCGTTCTAGGGCTTAACTGCTGTGTTCGGCATGGGTACAGGTGTATC